>DATJDT010000206.1:0-13323 GCA_035497275.1 Pedobacter sp. | reverse complement strand
TTCTATAAGTGTAGCTACGCCAGAAGCCTGGATTTCTCTTTTAACACTTACTATTTTAGAAATTGTTTTAGGGATAGATAACATCGTTTTCATTTCCATTTTATCTGGAAAATTGCCGGAATCTCAACAAAAAAAAGCACGCCAGTTGGGTTTAGCATTAGCGATGTTTACTAGGGTCTTGCTATTATTATCTTTAAGCTGGGTAATGAGCCTTACTTCTCCGTTATTTAACATGGGCGATTGGATTGGAATGACCAGTCAGGAGTGGTTAGCTAAATTAGCTATTTCAGGACGTGATTTGATCCTGTTAATCGGAGGGTTATTTTTAATTTATAAAAGTACGCATGAGATTCATAACAAGCTGGAAGGAGATGAGGAAACAGAAGGCAAAGGAAAAAAAGTGCATTCATTCACTGGGACTATTGTACAAATATTGATTCTTGATATTGTATTCTCTTTGGATTCGGTTATTACTGCGGTGGGAATGGCTGATCATATAGAAATTATGATCGCTGCAGTTGTTATCGCTGTAATTGTGATGATGGTATCTGCAGGAGCAATCAGTAATTTCGTTAATAATCACCCAACTGTTAAAATGTTGGCTTTGTCATTTTTATTGTTAATAGGCGTTTCTCTGCTGGCCGAAGGATTGGATCAACATATTCCAAAAGGCTATGTGTACTTTGCAATGGCGTTTTCAGTTTTGGTAGAGATGCTTAATCTCAAAATGAAAAAGAACCATAAAAAACCCGTTAAACTTAGAAACGTTCCTGAAGAAGAAACTGAAAAGTAAAATCAAGGTAACATTTGTTGCAACGCCGTTGCATTTGATTGCTTAATTAGTAAGTTTGTAGCATGCAAGTACAAACAGAACAAGAGCTATTTGATGTAATTATTATTGGTGGTAGTTACGCTGGTTTATCTGCCGCAATGGCTTTAGGAAGGTCACTAAGGAAAGTTTTGATTATTGATAGTGGAAAGCCCTGTAATAGGCAAACACCACATTCCCATAACTTTTTAACCCGAGATGGAGAAACCCCGGCAGCAATATCGGCCATTGCAAAAGCTCAGGTTTTAGCTTATCCAACGGTTACCTTTTTAACAGACACGGTTAATAAGGCAACTAAAACAACCAATGGATTTAGTATTACTAGTTCGGGTAACCAACAATTTTTAGGTAAAAAACTGATCCTTGCTACAGGCGTTAAAGACATCTTTCCAGAGATTAAAGGTTTTGCAGCGTGTTGGGGGATTTCAGTTTTGCATTGTCCTTATTGCCACGGCTATGAGGTTGCCCATCAACCTACTGGCATTATTGCAAACGGAGAAATGGGTTTTGAGTTTGCCCGGTTGATTAGTAATTGGACAAAAGACCTCACTTTATTTACCAATGGCCCGATAACTTTAGATTCAAAAGATGTAGAAAAGTTGATAAGCAAAAACATTAAGGTTGTTGACAAAGAAATTGAAGAAATAATTCATGAAAATGGTCGGGTTAGGGAACTTCATTTTAAAGATGGAACCACTCATGAGCTTGCCGCAATTTATTCGAAAGGGAGCATGCAGCAAAATACAGACATCATAGATGGACTAAAAATAGCACTTAGCGACCAAGGCTATATTGTTGTAGATAGTTTTAAGAAGACCAATGTTGCTGGCGTTTTTGCTGCTGGCGATTGTACAAATATGATGCGCTCCATCTCAGAGTCTGTGTATGCAGGCAACCTTGCGGGTGTTTTTTCAAATAAGGAATTAATAGAGGAAGAGTTTTAGGAAATAAACTTACTTTTGTTGCCCAACATTTAGCTCAATTATGATCTCTTTTTCAGAAGCCTCCTTAGCAGAACTTTCCATCCATAGAATAGGTAATAAATTACAGGATGAGTTTTATGTGCTCTCAGATCAGTCTATGCATGTGGAAGATGAAATGTTAAAACAACTCTTGTTGCAATATTTTTTATCGCCATACGAAAAAGTAAATGAGATCTATCGTTTCATGCATCCAAATAACGACCTTAATTTAAATGAGGTTTACTATTTTGCTGCAGAAATCTTCGCAAATGGCGCTGTATTTCATGAAAATACTAAAAAATTAGCTACTTATTTGTTTGAAATTTCTAATCATCCCAAAATAAAATCGGGAGAATTATATGTTGCCTATTTTGAAAATGTTCAGATTGAAGGCGATTTACATGATGCCATTGGCATTTTTAAATCAGAAACGAAAGAAAGTTATTTAACAGTTTATCCAGAACAGGGCGGATTTGGATTGAAGTATGAGCAAGAAGCCATTAACATCAATAAATTAGATAAAGGCTGTTTAATCTTTAATACAGAAACAATAGAAGGCTATAAAGTTGCAGTAATTGACCAAACAAATCGCAGTGCAGAAGCTGTTTATTGGAAAGACGAGTTTTTAAAATTGAAGATTCGCAACGACAATTATAATCAAACACAAAATGTGTTAGGCGTATACAAAAATTTTGTAACGCAAAAGTTGGACGATGATTTTGAGATTTCCAAAACGGATAAGATAGATCTGCTAAATCGATCGATGAAATATTTCAAAGAGAAAGATAGCTTTGATCTAGACGAATTTTCTAACGAAGTAATTGCAAATAAAGAGGGTATTGAATCTTTTAAAAACTACAAAAAGAGTTACGAAGAGGAGTTTGATACCGCTATAGCGGATACCTTTGATATTTCTGATGCCGCGGTAAAAAAACAAGCCAAGGCCTTTAAGAGCATTTTGAAACTCGATAAAAATTTCCACATTTATATTCATGGTAATAAGGAGTTGATAGAAAAAGGTTTTGATGATGATAAATCGATGAATTACTATAAAGTATACTTTAGAGACGAAGAATAAATGGCAATTCCTCAGAAAATAATTACACGCAAAGATGAAATTACTGCCAAATTTTTCGATTTGCTTGAAAAACATTTTGAGGAAATCTTATCGGGTAAGTGTGATAAAATGTATAAGATTAAAGATTTTGCAGCGCTGTTATTTATTCATCCAACTCATTTTAGTAATACCATAAAACTAACTACTGGTTATTCGCCATGCCATTTTGCCGAAGAAAGAACGATGGTTGAGGCGCGTAAAATGTTAAGCGAAACACCCTTGTCTATCGCCGAGATAAGCTATAAACTTACCTTTAATGAACCGACTAACTTTACCAAATTTTTTAAGTCGTTTGAAGGAGTTACTCCTAAACAATTCCGTAAAAAACTATAGAATCGGAAACTAACACCATTAATTCGGAAACTAGCACCATTTTTTTACCATAATTTCCTCTCACATTTGTATATCACTAAAAAGAAAGATATGCAAATACAGAAAATAGCACTCGTAACCGGTGGTAGCCGCGGATTAGGGAAAAACATGGCTTTAGCTTTAGCCAAAAAGGGTATTGACGTAATATTAACTTATCAAAGTAAGAAAACAGAAGCCGATGAGGTTGTCTCCTCAATCGAGTTACTAGGGCAGAAAGCTATAGCACTTCAATTTGATGCGGGAAATGTTAAATCATTTGACGGTTTTATAGCCAAGGTAAAAGAAGTATTAAAAGAAAAATGGGAGAGGTCGCAGTTTGATTTCTTAATTAATAATGCTGGTATAGGAATTAATGTCCCTTTTGCTGATACAACTGAAGATCAATTCGATCTGTTAAATGCCATCCAATTTAAAGGAGTCTACTTTTTAACTCAGCAAGCGCTACCGATTTTGGCCGATCAGGGAAGAATAATTAATCTTGCTACGGGCTTAACTCGGTTTACTTTGCCAGGATACAGTGCGTATGCCGCCATGAAAGGTGCGATAGAAATATTTACAAAATATCTAGCGAAAGAATTAGGGTCTCGAAAAATCGCTGCCAATGTTGTTGCGCCCGGTGCTATTGAAACAGATTTTGGAGGCGGAGTAGTGCGCGATAATGAGCAAATGAATGCGATAATAGCATCGAATACTGCTTTGGGAAGAGTTGGTTTACCTGATGATATCGGCGGCGTTATTGCATTTCTATGTTCAGAAGAAGGCAGGTGGATAAATGGACAACGAATAGAAGTTTCGGGCGGACAATTTATTTAAATAGCTCCTTTTTCTTCTGGTTGTTGTAATTCTAATTCTAAACCATTAGTTTTAAGAATTATGAACGACTCGACTAAACAGAACAGCATCTTTAAGGTAATCGGAGCATCCTCATTAGGAACTTTAATTGAGTGGTACGACTTTTATATTTTTGGAAGCTTAGCTAGTATCATTGGAGCACAACTTTTCCCGGCCGATGCGGGTGCTTCAGCTTTAATTAATACGCTAGCCATATTTGCTGCTGGATTTATCGTGAGGCCTTTTGGGGCCTTAGTTTTTGGTCGGTTGGGAGATTTAATCGGAAGGAAATATACCTTTTTATTAACGCTTGTTTTAATGGGCGGCTCTACCTTTTTAATAGGCTTAATTCCATCTTACGCAAGTATTGGTTATGCGGCGCCGATATTGGTTCTCATTTTACGATTAATACAAGGGTTAGCATTAGGAGGTGAATATGGGGGCGCGGCAACTTATGTAGCAGAACATGCTCCAAAAGGAAGACGCGGATTTTTTACAAGTTGGATTCAAACTACTGCAACATTAGGACTATTTTTATCACTGGGCATTATAGTTTTATCAAAAAATATAATTGGCGCAGAAGCTTTTGCCGATTGGGGATGGCGAATTCCTTTTTTACTTTCCATTTTATTGGTAGGCGTATCAATATATATACGACTAAAGATGCACGAATCTCCAATGTTCACGAAGCTTAAAACAGAAGGAAAAATATCTAAAAACCCACTAAAAGAAAGCTTCAGCAAAAAAGGTAATTTTAAAATGGTACTGCTCGCGCTTTTTGGCGCTACAATGGGACAAGGAGTTATTTGGTATACAGGGCAGTTCTATGCACAATCATTTATCGAAAATACGTGTAAGGTAGATTTTAATGATTCGAGATATATTTTACTCTGGGCCATAGCTTTTGCTACGCCATTCTTTGTCGTATTTGGGTCATGGAGTGATAAAGTAGGGCGAAAGTGGATCATGCTTACAGGGATGCTCCTTGGCATTGTTTTTTACCGACCAATTTACCAGCTGTTTATTGATCAAACCGACGTGAGCAAGACTGAAGTGAGCATGATAAAGGAAACTGAGGCTCCTATTATTATTAAGGTTGCCATACATGATGGAGTTGATAGCTTGGTAAACACAGCTAGTAAAGTTACTTTAACGGACGGGTCTTCTTTTGTAAAATTAGAAGTAGATACGGTTTATGCCGACGTAAGTAAAGGAATAGGTCACGCACCAACAGTTTATAAAGATAAGAAACTGACAACACAGGTTTTTTGGATTTTTGTAGGACTTGTATTTTTTCAGATTTTATTGGTCACAATGGTATACGGACCAATTGCGGCATTTTTAGTAGAATTATTCCCTACTAAAATTAGGTACACCTCGATGTCATTGCCGTACCATGTCGGGAATGGAGTTTTTGGAGGATTAGTGCCTTTTATAGCCACTTTAATTGCAAGTTTTGCAGGCTCTACACCACTTTCAGGATTATGGTACCCAATTGGAATTGCAGCATTAAGCTTTGTCATCGGTGCAGTTTATTTATCGAATAAAACAGACGAAAACGTTAATGATTAATCCACTTTTACAAAGCGCAAAACTTTGTTGAAGCATAATTTTTATAAAATGAACGCATTAAAAAAAATCTTAGGCATAGTTTGGATTATTCTTGGTCCAGCTTCCGTTATATTGATGTTTCTCCAAGCCTGGGACAAGGTTAGCAACGCCCCTGCGGGAATTGCGCAAACCAACACTGCCTTACAATGGGGCATTATTTTGCTTATTTTCATTCCAATTGCAGTTGGCCTTGTTATTTTTGGTCGATATGCTTTATCTGGGGAATATGAGAAGCTGCCAGAAAGCTCGAAAGAGCTTTAAACAACCCTCACCAGCAACCCCTTTAAATATTCGCCTTCTGGAAAAGATAAACGAACAGGGTGATCTTCAGGTTGTGAAAACTGTTTAATTACTTGAACTTCTTTACCTGCATCCAGCGCCGCCCAAGCAATGATTTGCTTAAAAGTTTCAATATCAACAGCCCCCGAACAAGAAAAAGTTGCGAGTAGTCCGCCACTTTCTAATAAAGATAAACCTAGTCTATTTAAATCCTTATAAGCTCTTGCTGCACGATCCAAAGCCGACCGAGATGGAGCGTATTTTGGGGGATCTAAGACCACGATATCAAATTTTCTACCTTCTTCTTTAAATGCCCTTAGCTGTTTATTTACATCAGACTGGATAGCGGTGTGGTTCTTTTTGTCAAATTGATTAAGTTTTATATTCTGTTTTAGTGTGTCGATCGCAAGTGCAGAACTATCTACGCTGAACACCTCCATTGCATTGTTTTTAAACGCATTTAAGCTAAATCCCCCACTGTAGCTAAAACAATCTAAAACGCTTTTACCAGCGGTATATTCGGCTAGTATACGACGGTTATCTCGCTGATCGCAATAAAAGCCAGACTTTTGTCCTTCAGCAATATTGATATGATAGGTGATGCCGTTTTCTTTTACGGCAATAAATTCTGCAGGAGCTTCTCCCCAAAGCAGTCCATTTTCTGCGGTAATGCCTTCATGCGTCCTAGCCGTTGCGTCACTTCGATCAAAAATTCCCTTAGGTTTTAAGGTGTTGCATAAAATGCGAATAATTATTTCTTTAGCGCTTTCAATCCCACTGCTCAAAATTTGAACAGAAAGAAAATCAGCGTACTTGTCGACAATCAAGCCGGGTAAAAAATCAGCTTCACTAAAAATTAAACGGTAAGCATTCGTATCTGAATTCTCCAGCAGATGGCTGCGAGAGGCAATTGCAGCCTGGATTCTTTTTGCATACCACTCTTCGTCTATGGTTACTTCTTCGCTCCATTCCAACAAACGAACCGCAACACGAGATTGATCGTTGAAATAACCATAAGCTAAAAATTCGTTACTAGCACTTACCACTTTAACAACCTCACCATTTACTGGAGTACCCTTAATCTTATCTAATGCACCAGAAAACACCCATGGATGACGTTGTAAAACTGCTTTTTCTTTTCCTTTTTTGAGCTTGATTTCTACCATATCGCAAAGGTAGTGAAATGTGCTTATAGTCAGCAAGCCTTTTGTTCCGACTTCGTAAGTAGGCTTACTTACGAAGTCGGGTTATAAGAAAATTTGTATTTTTGATGCAATGGAACAAATAGCTTGGAATGATTTCGAAAAAGTAGCACTTCGAGTGGGAACAATACTCGAAGTATACGACTTTCCTGAGGCGAGGAAACCGGCCTATAAAGTGAAAGTTGACTTTGGAGAATTTGGTGTCAAAATGAGCAGTGCCCAAATTACCCATCATTACAAAAAAGAAGAATTAATAGGAAGACAAATTGTTGGAGTGATCAATTTTCCTAAGAAGCAAATTGGAAAGTTTATGAGCGAATTTTTAGTGACAGGCTTTGCAGATGAAAATGGGGAGATTGTATTAACGACTATTGATAAGAGAGTTCCTAATGGCAGTAAGCTAGTATAAAGATTTAACAATTAACCATCAAAATGAGTTATTATAATTTCGAAGAAAGTAAAAACTTGCCAGAAGAAGACGAGCATTTTATGCGATTAGCTTTAAATGAGGCGCAAAGAGCTTTTGCTCTCCAAGAAATCCCTATTGGCGCAGTAATAGTGTGCAACGGGAAAGTAATTGGGCGCGGACATAATTTAACTGAGCAACTGAATGATGTTACAGCGCATGCAGA
Source organism: Pedobacter sp. (assembly GCA_035497275.1). GTDB lineage: Bacteria > Bacteroidota > Bacteroidia > Sphingobacteriales > Sphingobacteriaceae > Pedobacter. Next base: position 5,488 of record DATJDT010000206.1, on the reverse strand, counting down.
AATACAAGCATTTACGGCTGCTTCACAAACTATTGGCGGAAAATATTTAAAGAATTGCACGCTTTATGTAACCATCGAGCCCTGTATTATGTGTGCCGGGGCTAGCTACTGGACGCAGCTTAGTAGAATAGTTTATGGCGCCAAGGAAGAGAAACGGGGTTTTACGAAAATTAAAGAAAACATATTGCATCCAAAAACGTTAGTAAAAGGGGGAGTTTTGGCTGAAGAGTGCGGCACCTTAATGACCAATTTTTTTAAAGAAAAACGGAAAGAATTTGACAAATAATCGCATAAAACACAACTTTTGTGAGTTATATTTGTACAGTAACATTTTAAACTTAAAATAATAAATATTATGGCTTTTGAATTACCCGCGTTATCATACGCTACAGACGCATTAGAACCACATATCGATAAATTAACCATGGAAATTCACCATGGAAAACATCATCAAGCTTACGTTACCAATTTAAATAAGGCTTTAGAAGGCAAGCCTGAAGCCAATTCTGCTATAGAAGATATTATTAAAAACATTTCAAAATTTCCAGCAGCCGTTCGTAATAATGGCGGCGGTCATTTTAATCACTCTTTGTTCTGGTCTGTTTTAGGGCCAAATAAAGGTGGAGAGCCAACTGGCGATTTAGCTAAAGCAATTAATGAAGCTTTTGGTTCATTTGCAGAGTTCAAAACTAAAGTTCAAGATGCCGGAGCTACCCGCTTTGGATCAGGTTGGGCTTGGTTATCAGTAGATGCTAATAAAAAATTAGTGGTTTCCTCAACGCCTAATCAAGATAACCCGTTAATGGATATCGCAGAAGTAAAAGGAACTCCAATCTTTGGTGTTGATGTGTGGGAGCACGCATATTATTTGAAATATCAAAATATGCGCCCAGCTTACTTAGCTGCGATTTGGAATGCAGTAAACTGGGATGCAGTGGCTGAACGATATAAAAAAGCGTTATAAATCCTAATAACAAGTTAAGAACCGCCCCATATTTATGGGGCGGTTTTTTTATAGCTTGGCTACCTGTCCAAAGGTTGTAAAGTAGCATTATAATTATTATTGGATAATTCTTAATTTTGAGGAGATTAGTTTAAATAAAGAGATTAAAGATGAGAAGATTAATTTTTACAGTAGTGATGATTATTGGGGCATTTTTTTCCAGTTTTGCGCAAAAGCAGCCCACTGCAGAAGAAATTGCAAAGAAGAATGTAGATGAACTTGAAAAACGTTTAAAATTAAGTCCAACACAAAAGAATGTAATCTATAATTACGCATTTAATTTAGCGAAAGAACAGATAGCATTGTATAAAAAGCAGCAGGCAACTGGATACAATGATGAAGAAATGACACGCTACTATCGATTACAAAACGATGTTAATAAAAGCATAAAAACAGTTCTAAAAGCAGATCAAATAACGGAATATGATAAGCTTACGGAAGAAAGACTGAGTGGGATAGACCCCAATAAAAAGAAGAAAAAACTTAAAAAAGGGGAAGAGGAAGAGAAAGTTGTTGGTATTGAAGGCTTAAAAACCGGCAATAATTAAATCCCGATTACATCTTTCTTTTTACGATGTTTCATTGGCTTAGGAATCATTGCCAATATTTCCTCGCGTAAGGCATTAAGCATTCTTTTTTTTACAAAGTTTTTATGTGTTACTAAGCTAATTTCTCTTACAGGCTCTGGAGATTTAAAGTAACGAACTTTACCTAGTTGTTTGTTGTTGAGCTCTTTAATGGATAATTCTGGCAATAGGGTTGCGCCATCATTTATATCAACCATTCTAATTAATGTTTCTACACTCCCGGTATTATAAGTTAAAGACTGTAGACGATTATTCTTGGTAGATCTACAGATATTTAATACCTGCGACCGCATACAATGCCCCTCATTTAACAGCCAAATATTTTCGTCGGCCAAATCATCAGCGTCTATCATTTTCTTTTTATAGAGCTTGCTGTTTTTGCTGATATAACTCACAAAATTTTCATAGTATAGAGGTGATTCAGTAAGATTCGCATCTACTAAAGGCGTAGCTAATATCCCACAATCAATCACCCCGGTCTTTAGATGATTAATAATGTCCTCGGTTGTATACTCCCAAATTAGCAGCTTAAGCTCAGGATATTTCTCAAGCATGGCAGCAATTACCTCTGGCAGTAAATATGGTGCGATCGTAGGGATGATACCTATTTTTAATTCGCCTATAACATCTCGCTGCTGACTGCTAATAAGCTCTTTTATTTTTTCATTCTCCTGTAAAACAGTTCTTGCCTGAGCAATAATTTGGGCACCGATCTCTGTTGGTACTACAGGCTGCTTGCTTCTGTCGAAGATTTTTACATTTAAAAACTCTTCCAGTTTTTGTATTTGCATACTCAGCGTAGGCTGGGTAACAAAGCATTTGTCGGCCGCGCTCACAAAACTTCTATAGGTGTCTACTGCAACAATATATTCTAGCTGTACTAAGGTCATATAATTAGCATTAATGTATTCCTATAAAGGTATCAATTATAGCTATTAACCTGTTCAAAATTTTGCTCCAAAACACGTAAGAAACAAATAAAAATGATTGGTATAAGTTTTGATTGGTGAATGGATAAAATAATAATATATTTATACATCATAAGTAGTGAATCAAAACAATTATCTATTTCATTTTATGAAGGAAAGTAAAATCGGTGGTTTAAAGCAAATTAGTTTCCTTTTAATTTTAGGTTTTATTTTTCTATTTCCTAGCATTACCCCTGCTCAAACAGTATTCGAAAATAGTTTAAAAGCAAAAATGGACTCTATCGTTACTCAAAAAGGGGATTATAAGTTTTTCAATCAGGCTTTATTGCCGAATAATAGTGTGCAAAGCATCATGACGCCTTCTGGATGGGGCGGAGGAAATTCAACGTATATTTTCGGGGTCATAGGGGGTGTTTTTCCTGCAATGTACACAGATCCACAGAAGGGAGATTTAATTGGTGTGGTGGGCGTTAGTGGAGGAAATCCGGTAAAGTATGTCAACGCTTCTGTTAGTTTAAACGTTACCCGCGTAAGTGAACTACGGGATTTATCAGCAAATATTATTTTAAGCAGGCAAATATTTAAAGGGAGTAGTATCTCTGTAGGGGGGCTTCAATTATTTGCCTCTCCATCTGTTTCAGATGCGCCAGACCCAACTTTTTATGTTGCTTATAGCCATGCCGCACAATCGGTTAGATCGAGAACAGCTGGTTATTCTGGATTAGGCTATACAATTGGTTATGGAACTGGGCGTTTTTTACATAAAAGTCCACAAGATACGTTAAATGGTAAAGGCAAATTTGGAACAGGTTTTTTTGCGAATATCTCCTACGAGATAGTTAGACAGGTTAATCTCAATGCAGAATGGTCTGGAATGAATTTAGGATTTTCGAGCGGGGTGAGGCCGTTTAAAGGCTCTCCTTTAACCGTTGGCTTCGGGGTGTATAATTTGACTAAATATTCTGGCGATCGAATTCAATTTATTGCGTCTATGGGCTTACCAATTGTGCTTGGAAGGGGAGTTGAAAACAGAAGGCAAAAAATGGATAGGCTAAAAAATGATAAAAATAGCATAAGAGATGACCGTACGCCTCCCAATTTTAGAGGTGGGGAAAATGGATTAATCATGAGAAATTAATAGGATAGAATTATGAAAAAGTTATTATTGATTTTGCTAATATTTACAGCAGCGATAAGCGTTAATAACGCTAAAGCACAAAATGCCACGGGCAATGCCTCAGATCATGGAGTGCCAGTTCCGGTGCAAACTCCTCAGGCAAATCCTTTGGTTTCCCTGTCTGCACCTCCTTTAACGGTGCCGGCGGCCCCACCATTACAGGTATTGACACCACCAATAGTAGCTCCAACGCCAACAATTACAGGTGTTGCACTCTTGCCAGCGGTTCCAGTTGCACCAGCGCCACCGTCAGCTCCTCCTATAGGAAGTTCACCTGCTTCGGTAACTTACGTTAAAACAATTAATTTACCTAAGGTACCGTTGTTACCCCCTTTACCTGCATTGCCAGCGATGCCCGATATAAGGGTTCCCATTGGAGCTAATTAATAATTTACGACACAGAATTCATGGATCACAATAAATATAATTTAAGAACAGCACTACTCTTGCTGTCTATGTTATTGACTTTTGCCGCAGAAGCACAACAAAAATATAGAGTATTTAAGTTTAATACAGGAGACGAATATCAAACAGAAATTTTAGCAAATTCTAACGCGATCATTCAGAGAGGTAAACAAACTATAACTGTAAACACGATTTCGACAGCTACGAAAGCATTTTCAGCAATTCTAGCGAATGACAGAGGCTATACTTTTAATGTTAAAATTAAAAAAATGGAAAATGACATTAATGTAATGGGCCAAAAATTATATTATAGCAGTGTCGAGAATAAAAAGGATACCAATTCCACCATCATTAAAGCCCTAGATTTTATGCTGAATAAATCGATTGACGTGCAGATCAATAAAGAAGGCATTATTCAATCATTTACCGATTATAAAGCAGAAATGGCTACAGATACCCTGGTTTCTTTTGCCGGACTACAACCAGAAGCTTTTGAGAAAGGCACGATGTTAAGTTTCATTGCTAGTTTTACCTATAATCCCCAGATTAAAAAGAACTTTACGTGGACTGATTCAGTTGAAATTGATAAGCAGCGGCTAATTACGAAGTTTTGGGTAGAAGATATAACAGAAAAAACCACCATTGTTAAATTTTCAAGTTCAATTACCTCCAAGTTGCTCAACACCAATCAAAATGGAACATATGTGATTGATAATGGAACAGGGGTTATTCAGGAGAAAATCCTATATTCCATCTCTACAGGCTATCAGATGTCTGCCGGTGGAGTTGTCTACGCAGTTTCCCGATCAACGAGTGTTTCTGAGAAAACAAGAAAAGTTAAATAACATTTACGCTAACTAACTTTGGTAGCCGTAAATGTTGCCCGCTTTCTTTAGAGATTTCGAATTTGCTCATAGCTAAAATTACAAAATAGCTTTGAGAACTTTTGCGCTACTAGCCTGTAAAGTTTTATATTCGCGTATGTCATCACATCATATTATAAGGGAAAAACAAGAGCCAGCATTATACATTCATTATTTAGGAGATTTTGACCAAGAGAACTTGGGTCAACTACTAGAATGGAGCCCATCCGTGTTGGTTGCAGCAAGTGAATATGAAAAAGCACTTTCACTCGGAATTAAAATCGACGTTGTAGTTGGCGTAGCAGATCAATTGCAAGTTCAAGAAAATACAAAATTTATTTATGCAGGGGTAGAAAATCTACCTACTGTGGTTAAGTACCTCATTGCAGAGGGATATCCCGCAGTTAATATCATCGGTAATGAAAATAGATTTGATGATCTGGTAGATTTTTTGCCCGAAATCAATATCGTATTGTTTACAGAAACAGAGAAATCCTACGCTGTTAAACCAGGGTTTAGCATTT
>DATJDT010000205.1:0-2499 GCA_035497275.1 Pedobacter sp. | reverse complement strand
TGCTACTAAGTTAATAGAGTAAAATTAAATTAAAGCAATTATTATGTTTTTTTTTAGGATTTGGTGTCGACTACTTCTCTTAGCCTAGCTGAGCTTTTACTAACTCTCCGATTACTTTCCCATCGGCCTTGCCAGCTAATTCTTTATTTGCCAATCCCATTACCTTTCCCATTTCCTTAATAGATGATGCTCCTGTTTCCGCAATAATTCTAGCAACTACCTGGGCAATTGCATCGCTATCTAATTGTTGGGGTAAAAATTGGTTAATTACATCAATTTCCTCCTGTTCAACGGCAAATAGATCTTCTCTACCTTGTTCTTTATATATTGTTGCCGATTCTTTGCGCTGCTTAACTAGACGCTGTAAGATTTTCATTTCGGTCTCCTCAGTTAGCTCTTCGGCTTGGCCTTTCTCCGTTTTAGCTAACAATATTGCTGCCTTTATTGCTCTCAAACCTCGTAATTTAGCTTGATCTTTAGCCAACATGGCTTGTTTTATTTCTTGATCTATGGTGTTTGCTATCATATATTTAACCTATCTATCTAATCTCTTTTAATCAAATTTCCATTGGCTTGCGCAGTTGGCATTATCAACATATCATTGATATTAACATGGGCTGGCCTACTCACTGCAAACCAAATTGCTTCTGCAATATCTTGCGCAATTAAGGGTTCAAACCCATCGTATACTTTTTTTGCTCTTGCTTCGTCTCCTTTAAAGCGAACAATAGAAAACTCTGTTTCCACTGCACCAGGATGAATACCCGTAACTTTTATCCCATGGGGCAATAAATCAATCCGCATTGCTTTATTCAAGGCGTCTACTGCATGTTTTGTTGCACAATATACATTTCCATTAGCGTATACTTCTTTACCAGCAATTGAGCCTATATTAATGATATGACCTTTTTTGTTTTCAACCATCCAGGCTGATACAATCTTAGTAACATATAACAAGCCTTTTATGTTTGTATCAATCATGGTATCCCAATCATCGAAGCTTCCTTTATCGATTGGATCTAAACCCTGGCTCAAGCCTGCATTGTTTATCAATACCTCAACCTTTTTCCATTGGGCGGATAATGTATCTAACTTATAGGTTAATTCTTCTTTATCCCTTACATCAACCTGAAGCACTTTCACTTCGATTTTATAGCTAGCAACTAGCTGATCAGCTAACTTTTCGAGCAGCTCTGCTCTTCGTCCAACCAAAATTAAATGATACCCTTGTTGGGCAAAGGTGTATGCACAGGCTTCACCAATACCAGAACTCGCGCCGGTAATTAAAGCAATTTTCGTCATATGCTTATCGATATTATGATGAGCAAAGGTATCATTTTTTGAAGCAGATTTTATTCGAAAAATAAGCTGAATGTAAAATGTCTAAGCTTTGCCTTTTCAATAGGGTTTGCAAAGGCTGTATTTTCGTGTTTTAGAACATCCTTAAATGAATGAGAAACTTTTAATTCTGTTGACATTTTAAAAAAAGGGAAATAAAAATCCATCCCCGCCCCTGCTTCGTAAGAAAGAAAGTGCCTTTTATTTCTCAGAAACTTAGCTTGTTCATCTAGTACATCGGCATTATTTTGTTTTTTATTCGATGCCATATCTAATGAATATTTTATTCCTCCCAAAACATAGGCTCTAAAATTCACTAACCTATCCGATTTAAGTTTCAAACTTACCGGCATATCGATCATGGTAGCTTGTGTTTTTTTAGCAATTGGATCTCCAATATTATAAGTATAGTTGGTCACCCTATCGCTAAACACGAGCGTCGGCGTAAAACGAGCATCAAGATGATTGGTAATCTTTCCGTTAGCGACAAAACCAATGGCAAAGCCCGGTGTTGGCTTGGAAGATATTGAGGTAAGACTATCTGTAACTCGATTTCCGTCTGAATCAAAATAGGGATCCCGCCAATTAGTGTTCTTCCAAATTTTATATTCTGCAGAAATATATTGAAAGCTATAGCCCCAATTGTAACGCCCATCATCTATTCCGCCTGCCCAATTTTGAGCACTTACCAAATTGGCCGTAAAAAACAATGCAATAAAAATGAGTGTTAATTTCTTCATCTATTTGATACCGGTATAAATTGCACTTATTCCAAACGTTAAAGAGCGGTGTTTGGTATTTTTGTATCCTACTTTTTCCATAAGTGTGGTAAAGGTTTTTCCATCTGGGAATGCGGCTACAGATTCGGGTAAATAAGTGTAAGCTTGTTTATCCTTTGAAAATAATCGACCAAAGAAGGGAGTAATATATTTAAAATAGAAGTTATAAAGTTGTTTAACAGGAAATGCTCTGGGTTTAGAGAACTCTAAAATCACAATTTTGCCATCCGGTTTTAATACTCTTAGCATATCCGATAAGCCCTTTTCAAGATCTTGATAATTCCGAACGCCAAATGCTACAGTGATGGCGTCGAAGGTGTGATCTTCGAAATTTAGCCCTTCTGAATCACCCAATTGCACTGAAAACACATCAGCTAGTTTA
>DATJDT010000204.1:0-2701 GCA_035497275.1 Pedobacter sp. | reverse complement strand
TATTTCATATTTTTTAAGAAAAATCTCAAGCGTCTTTAATGGTGTTAGTAGTTGGTTAGACTACAACATGCCCATTCTTTTTGACAAACTAGCTGCCAAAAAACTGAAAAATTCAGATATACTAATTACTTGGGCATGGTCTGGTCTGGAATCTATAAAGCAAATAAAAAAACTTGGGGGGATCGCTATAGTAGAAGAATGTGGATCATGCAATAAATTTCAAAATAAAATCTTACTAGAAGAATATACAAATTTAGATCTAAAATTCGAGACTCCAACCCCAGACCATATTGTAGAAAGACAACTAAGAGAAGCACAAATAGCTGATTATATTCTATGTCCTTCACAGCACGTAATGAACTCCTTTATAGAGAATGGGATAAGTGAGCATAAATTTAGACTAATTCCCTACGGGGTTAATCAAGGAATATTTAAGCCAAAATGGATTGAAAATGAAGAGTTTACCATAATTTTCGTAGGTACTATAGGCGTTAGAAAAGGCTTAATTTACCTTTTTAAAGCGCTTGAACTATTGGAAATCCCCTTTAAATGTATCTTAATTGGAAGTGTAGAAACTCAATTTCAAGAATACTATCGTCAGTATGCACACTTATTTACGCACTATGTCCATGTTCCCCATCATGAACTTGTGGATTATTATAATAAAGCTTCTGCGTTCGTATTTCCTAGCCTAGATGAAGGCATGGCCCTAGTCCAATTAGAAGCGATGGCTTGTGGACTGCCAATTATTTGCACACCAAATTCGGGTGGAGATTCTGTTGTTACAGAAGGAATAGAAGGTTACATTGTCCCCATCCGCAACCCATCAGCAATAGCCCAAAAGATTACTCATTTATACAACAATCCTGCATTAAGAAATTCCATGGCAAGAAAAGCTAGTGAAAGTGCAACCCTTTATAATTGGGAAACATACGGTATTAAGCTTGCTAACTTCATTAATTCAATTTAAAGCTAAGCTGTTAATGTTTGGATATTACAACATCGCAAATTCATGAGCTTTTATGAATTATAAAAAAGTCTGTTTAATAACGCCTGGTCATATTGGGTCTAATCCCAGATTAGTAAAAGAGATGTCGGCTCTCATTGAAGCAGGTTATGCTGTTCATATTGTTTTTACCCAATATATGGATTATTTAATCGATGTCGATTTAAAAATATTACAGCAAAATCCAAAATGTACATTTAGTAAATTAGTGTGGACGAAACAGCATCGAATTAAAAGATTAAAAAGTGGGTTATTTCAAAAGTTGGCTAACCAAATTTCAAGTCGATTTAATGCTATAAATATATTTTCGAAAACAGTGCTCAATAGAAACTACAGCTGGCAACTTAAACAAGCAATACAAACTAAAGCAGATATATATATAGCACATAATGCTGGCGCACTGGCAGTCGCAGCTGATGCTGCTAAAATAAACCAATCAGAGTTCGCATTCGATGCAGAAGATTTTCACAGAGGAGAAGAATTAACTACACTGCTTAAGCGTTGCTTAATTTCGATTGAAGATTATTATTTGAAAAGAGCACTTTACCTAACTGCGGCTAGTCCACTGATTGCAAAAGAATATGAACAGTTATATAATAGAGCGGTTACAACTGTACTGAATGTTTTTCCTCTTACAAAATTAAACGTTACAAGAAATTCGAATAACCGCGGTCTTAGGCTTTTTTGGTTTTCCCAAACGATAGGTAAAGGAAGGGGGATCGAAGAGGTAATCCAGGCAATTGGTTTATTAGGAGAAGACAAAACCACATTAAGTCTATTAGGTAATATAACTATATTAGATAAAAAATATTTTGTAGAGATTGCTGAAAAAGCAAATCTGAAAAAAAATCAATTAGATTTTATATATCCTGTTGATGCCGATGAGCTTTTTAAGATAGCTGCACAATATGATATCGGTTTAGCCCTTGAGCAATCAACACCAATGAATCGCAATATTTGCCTAACAAACAAGATATTTACTTACCTAACGTCTGGTCTCGCGGTTATTGCTACGGAAACGTTGGCACAACAAAAATTCCTCATGCAATATCCCAAAATTGGAAAAACATATCCTGTTGGTGCGATAAAAACTTTAGCTAAAATTATTAATGAATATAAAGACGACAGAGAATTGCTTTATCAAACAAGATTAAACGCTATTCTTTTAGCTAAGGAAGAGCTAAATTGGGAAAAAGAAAGTGAAATTTTCATTCATGTAGTTCAAAAAGCTTTAATTAATTGAAGAAGTTACTCATCATATCACCCTACTTCCCTCCTTCAAATGGAGCTGATATGCAGAGAATTAGAATGAGTTTACCTTACTTTAAAAATTATGGATGGGAAGCTGAAGTAGTAACTGTTGCGCCAATACATAGCGATTTAGTTAAAGACGAAAGGCTAATAGAAAGTATTCCTACAGATATACGAATTCACGAGGTTAAAGCCTTTTCGAAAAAATGGACAAGTAAAATTGGCTTAGGTAGCCTTGCATTACGTTCTTTATGGCATTATAAAAAATATGTAAATAAACTACTTCAAACTCAAAATTTCGATTTAATTTATTTTTCTACGACACAATTTCCAATATTAATTTTAGGTGCCTATTGGAAGAAGAAATTTAATATTCCCTATGTTATCGATATGCAAGACCCGTGGCATTCTACTTATTACGAGGATAAACCTAAAGCAGAACGC
>DATJDT010000203.1:0-15015 GCA_035497275.1 Pedobacter sp. | reverse complement strand
TCTACAATTTCATTGCCTGCAATAATTACATATTTTGGCTTGTTCGCAGCGGGGTCTTGTGCAAATAGCCCTAAACTAATGCTCATTAAGAGTAGCAGAAAGAAGAGTTTTTTCATATCGATTATAATCAACTAAAGATTAAGGTAAAGATATTTATTAAAAACAATTATTCTAATATCAATGTTGTTTTCATATAAATTTCCTAAATTTAATTATCATGAGTACACCATCAAACCACAACCCGTCTAACGATAAATTACATGCAAGTGATTTGGGCGAGACTAAAGATTTTAATGATTTATCATTCGATACAGAAAAGCAAAGCTATGAGCTCGACGTTAAAGGGAATGATAAGAATTACGATCATCCAATGCCTTATGAAACCGTTGCTACGGGATCAATTGATGATGATTCTACTTATGATGAAGCCAATCCTTATGTGGGTGATGAGTATGCAACTGATGTTGAGAAAGCTAAAGATAAGCTTGATGAATTAGGGATGCATATTGATGATGATGGCGCCAGTGTACTGGTAAGCCCTGAAGATGAAATTTTAGGAAGGACCGAAGAAGACTATAGAGATGATCTTGATGAAGAAGGATATCCGAAAAATGATAGACCTAGTTAACCGCAGTTAGCTGCTAATTCCCTTTTAATTACTTAACTCGCTGAAAAACAGTACGAATATCTTTCGTAGTGTTCCTCCTGCCAATATTTATCGGCTCTATCGATAAATGAAAATATATATTTGTTTAGCTAACTTATTAATTTTTTTAATAAGTTAGTGCATTTTCATGTTTTTATTTCATAAGTTTATACCCATTTATAAACTGACCCAAATATTTAAACAAATCTTAAAAAATGAAACAAATTTACTTAAGGTGCTTAACTGTACTGTTATTTAGCCTAATAACAGTCACAGCTTATGCACAAAAGAAAGTTACTGGAACGGTAACTGGAAATTCAGGACAACCAATTCCTGGTGTTGGTGTTCTTGAAAAAGGAACAAAAAATGGTGCGGTTTCTGATGGTGATGGAAAATTTACCGTTACTGTTAAAAATGGAGCTGTTTTGGTTTTTTCATCAATCGGATTCATTACAAAAGAAATCACTGTAGGCGAGTCATCAACAATCCAAGTTTCACTAGTTGAAGATGAAAAAGAACTTAATGAGGTTGTGGTTACTGCATTAGGGGTTAAAAGAGACAAACGTTCGCTTGGGTATGCTACAAGTAGTATTAAACAAAAGGATTTAACAATTGCAGGTACGCCATTAAATCCATTTTTGGCTATTTATGGAAAAGCGGCAGGTGTTGGTGTTAATATTGGTTCTGGTGGACCTATGGCGGGTATCAATATCAATATCCGTGGTAACAGTTCTTTAAATGGTTCTCAAAATGTACGTCCACTTTTTGTAATTGATGGGGTTCCAATCCGTGATAACAATACTTCAATGGTCGATAAAACCTATGATCCGCTTCATTCATTCGATTATGGATCTGGTATTAATGACTTAAATGCTGAAGATATTGAAGGCATTGAGGTATTGAAAGGTGCAAAAGCTGCCGTGCTTTATGGCGCTGAGGGTGCAGGTGGTGTGATTTTGGTTACTACTAAAAGTGGTGGTAGCAAAACACAGGGATTTGGTATTTCAGCGTCATTTCAACATGGATTTGAAGTGCCTAAAAGCTATATCGATTTTCAAGATCAATACGGCACAGGGATCAATACCAATGATATCCAGTATGTAAATGATCCAATTACAAATTTACCTACCTCAAAAAGAAAGTTAATCAATAGCCGTTGGAGCTTCGGGCCTAAATTTGACGGTAGCCCGATCATGAATTACGATAGCACGATGACTACTTATAATGCTCATCCTGATAACTTTATCGATTTCTTCCCTGCAGGTAGGTCTAATAACACTACAATTGCTATGACAGGTGGTAGCGAAAAAGGAGGAATGCGTTTTTCTTATTCAAATAGAGATTACCGCGATATTCTTCCAAACTCCACTCAGAAAAACAACACATTCAGTTTTAATGGAAATATGAAGGTATCTAAATTTGCTTCATTTGATGTTATTGCAAATTTATTCAATATAGTAAGTACCAATCGTCGCCCAAATATTGGTGGATTGGTGGCCTTCGGATTAAATAGAGATTACGACTACGGTTTTGTGAAGAACTTCTACAAGGCCGACAATGGATTTCACAGGGAATTAGATGGCTATAGTTTGCCTCCTTCGTTTAATAACCTTAAGAGTATATTAGCACAGCAATTGGACGATGTGAATAGAGATTCTAAAACTCACTTAATTACCTCAATTAAAAACACTTTAAATTTTACCGAAAATATATCTTTAGTAAGTCAATATGGATTTGATTATACCATAACTGATTATACTCAACAAAATCGCGTAACTAGAATTAACCCTGTAACTGGCGGAAAATTTGCTGTTGGGAAAGAACGCATTCAAGCTAACAACTTTCAAAGTATGCTGAATTTTGATAAATCTTTCTTAAATAACGATTTGCGCTTATTTGCATTCGTGGGTGGTGCTTACAAGAAAAATTTAGACGACAGAGTAAATATTGGTACTTATGGAAATTCGGTATACCCTGATTTTTATTCATTTAACAACGAGATAAGCTGGCCAGGTCGTGATGATAGAGGAAAAGTTAGAAGCTATTCTAGAGGGTCTGATGAGACTTATAGTGCTTTTGGATCTGCTACTTTATCTTGGAAAGAAAAATATTTCTTAGAAATCCAAGGTAGAAATGACTGGAACTCAACTTTGCCGCCAGTAAATAACTCTTATTTTTATCCGGGAGCTTCCTTTACGTGGCATTATCAAGATCTAGTAAAGATCCCTCAAATGAACTTGGGTACTTTGAGACTAGCATGGGCGAATACTGGTTTTGGAACAAGCCGCTATTTTGCTTTCCAGAGCTATGATGCTTATACTATTAGCAATACAAACGCTTATGGTGTTGGCGGACCAGGTGCGTTATTTAGTGGAGTATTTAAACCTGCTCAAAAAAGCGAAGTTGAAATTGGCTTGCATAATAACTTCTTTAACAAGAATAGATTGGAGATTGATTTTTCTTATTATACCAATAATACAAATAATGAGATTATCCCTGTTCCTTTATCGGAGGCTAGTGCCTATTCATCAATCAGAATTAACTCTGGTTCGATCAAAAGACATGGTTTTGAGCTCTTGTTAAAAGGTACTCCAATTCTTTCTAGCGGTTTTAGATGGGATTTAACACTTACAGGTGCAAGACAGTACTCGAAGATCGCTAAACTTTATAATGGTATTACTAGTTTAAGCTTGGCAGGATTAAATGGTAGAGTTAGCGTGGTAGCAGAAGAGGGTAAGCCATTTGGCGATATCAAGATGTTTGATTATGCAAGAACAGCTGATGGAAGTAAAATTGTGAACGACAATGGCTTGTATCAAGTTGGTGATGATTACAAAACTGTGGGTAACGTTACGCCGAAATTATATGGCGGTTTAAACAGTGATTTCTCTTATAAAGGATTTAACCTACACATTGGTCTTGATTATAAATATGGTGGTTCTCTTTTGTCTATTTCAAACTTCTATTTACAAGGTAATGGTGTAGTAAAAAGCACACTTAAGTATAGAGATGAAGAAAATGGAGGTCTTGCCTACTACAGAGACAAAAATGATGGTAACAAAAAAGTTCTTTGGGAACATAACAAACCAGCTCCAGCAAATGCAGCGGATGGTATTGTTTACCATAACGGTTTGATACTAGACGGGGTAAAACCTGTAACTGATGGAAATGGAAAAGTAACGTATGTTAAAAATAATCAGATTATTGCAGCTGTAGATTATTACTCAACTTTTATCAATGATGCGGGAGGTACTTATACTCCTGACCGTTTATTTAAAAACAATTACATAAAAGTTAGAGAAATTGCAATGGAATATACTTTGCCACAAAAGTTTACTAGCCAATTCAAATTACAAAGGTTAACATTAACAGCTTCTGCACGAAATTTATTCTATTTATATAAAACGATTCCGAATGTGGATGCTGAATCTGCGTTGGGTTCAGGTGAATATCAAGAATATTCTTTTTATCCATCTATTAGATCGTACAATTTAGGCGTAAAAGTTAATTTTTAACATTTAAAGTATTAATTCATGAAAAATTTCAATATAATAATCATGATGTGTCTTATGGTTTTAGGCACATCTTGTAAAAAGAGCTTAGAGGATCAATTTAAAAATCCTGATAGTTATGATCCAGCTGCATCTACCAAAATACCGGGATTATTTACCGATATGATGACTAAAGGTAAATTCTACTACCAAGATTATGGCGAGTGGTATTACATGATCGGAGATGGTTTTGGAATAGCTGGTTATAGCCAGTTGGCACAACGTTACATTACGCAGCGTTACGATTTCTTTTCTACATGGGATGATGTAGTTGGTGGTAACGGTTTTGATGCATCTTCTAGCACTAGCCTTTTTGGCGATATGTATACAAGTCACAAAGGCTTGCCTTTAATACAGGAAAGATTAAAAGAACTATCTGGTACTGAATTACAGGACAGCAAAATATATGAGACCTTGTGTTTAATTATGACCGATTGGGCTGTAGCAAAAAATGTTGATTTATTTAACAGTATCCCATATTCTGAAGCCTTTAAAGGTGCCTCTGGAGTTTATTTTCCGAAATATGATGACCCATTAGAAATTTATCATACTATAATGGAGAATCTTAAAAAAGAGGCAGCAGACTTACCCGGCCTCTATAGTCAAATGTCTCCATTAGGCAAAACCTTGTTTGCAAATCAAGACTTAGCTTTTCATGGCGATATCAATAAATGGGTTCAATACGCCAATGCTTTAAGATTGAAATATGCGGTTCGTATAGCTGGAGTTGATGAAGCTTTCGCTAAAAGCCACATTGCTGATGTTTTAACAAAGCAATTACCTCAAACAGATTTCACAATTGCTTTAACGTCAAAAAATGAAATTCCTGGTGGTGGAACTTGGCTTAGAGGTTTTTATGAGCGTAATTTCGCAGCCTTTATCCCTAATATTATTGTTAAAAGGATGAATTATGGAACTACGGCATATGAGCCTGGTACCGACGATCCTCGTTTACCAGTAATTGCAATGCCAACTAAATTTAATAATAACAACGATTATAGAGGTGTAAGTTATAATGGTGATGCCCAAACAGCTCCTTATAATGCTGGAGAGAAATATTATCCTTATGCGGATGATGTTAAACAGGCGCTGGAACAGAACGCAAAATCGACCTATAACCATGCTACTTATTGCCGAAATGAATTTCCAAACTATATGTTCTCCTTGGCTGAAGTAGATTTACTATTAGCAGAAGTTGCGCTTAAAGGTTTAGGAAGTACAGGAAAATCTGCAAGCGCACATATCGTTGATGCAATTACCCACTCAACTGATTTTTGGTATAACATCAATGCATTGAGTACCTACGCCCTAGATAGGCCGATCCTTCATCCAACAAAACCTAATGGTGTTATCGTAACTACCTATGCTAATACTGTAAAGGCTAAGTTTGAGGCAGCCGTAAGTGCAGACGATAAAATGGAGCTTTTGATGCAACAGAAGTACGTACACTTGAATATGATGGCTCCTTACGAGCTGTTTACTGAACTCAGGAGAACTCATCACCCTAAATTGGAACCGATGACAATAAATGGGAAAGTGATGAAGCCAATGGCAGAACGTATTCTTTATCCATCTGTATCGGAATTAGCTAAAAATCCAACTAATTACATGAAGGTAAAATCTCAGGATAACTATACTTCACATATCTTCTGGGTTCCAGGGGCTGTGAAATCGTTGCCATATTATTGGGATAATTATAACTATCAATAATTTCTATTTATTGTAATGTAGAAAAGGGGGCGATCATTTATAAATGATCGACCCCTTTTAATTTGCTATCTATAAAATTAAGGATTGATATCTAAATTAAACCGACGCCTCATTTCTTCTAATTGAGGATTCTTGTCTACCATATAGGCGTACTTATCCTTATTGGTGTAAATGCGTTTCTTTTGGGTGCTTTCGGCTCGCTTAGAAACAATCTGTAAATCAAAATTGCGGAGTGCGGTACGGAGAAAATTCAACAATTCAATTTTCTCATCCTGCAAAGTGCTCTCTAAAGCTAAATTTTCTACCAATACGGTAATTTCGGTCCCATTTAGTAAGGGCTCGTTATTCATTAACGTGAAAAGGTGAATCTTATCTTGGTCTTTAGCCTTCTGTGTATACACTTTCCACAGCTCAAAAAACTGTTCGGGAGTGAAGTCCTGTTTTTCATCACCATTAACATATTGTGGTCCTTTTTCTTCATCTCCACTAGCAACCCTTTCTAAATCGGTTAAGGATGGAATTAGCGAAGCACCTGTATGCGATCCTAAAGGTTGGATTTTGATAGACCTGGTAGTGGGTAATTGAGGCCTTGGCTTAGGAGCCGGGATTTCAGTAGGGAGCTCTACATTTAAATGATCAGGGAGGTCTTGTAAATCTTCCTTGTCCAAAAAGTTTTTTAAATCACTAATTGTTGGTGGTTGGTTGTTGGTTGTTGGTTGTTGGTTCTTTTGTTGGTTGCTAGTCTCCCCACTTTCGGGTTTCCTAACTTCCTGGTGCCCTGAACTAACTAAAGTTTTTTTTTATCCTGATCTTGGTCAGTTGCTGTTGAAGAGGATGAAGGTAATTGTGCGAGTTGAATAACCGAATTGATGTGGCACATCTTAATGAGCGATAACTCTACCTGCAAACGCTGATTCTTGCTGTTCTTATAGGTTAAGTCGCATTGATTTGCCAAATTTAAAGCGGTTAATATAAAACCAAGATCCGCCTGCTTACTTTGCGCTAAATATTTTTGTTTAATATTCTCACTCACTTCCAGCAGTTCGATAGTTTGGGGGTCTTTGCCCACTAAAAGGTTTCGAAGGTGACTTGCCAAGCCATTGATAAAGTTATTTCCATCAAAACCATTATTTAATATTTCATTAAATAGGAGTAAAGACTGACTTACATCGCCGCTCGATAAGTAGTCTATCAATTTGAAATAATAATCGTAATCTAAAATGTTAAGATTATCGATTACTGATTTATAAGTTAAATTTTTGTTGGTATAACTTACAATCTGATCAAACATAGAAAGGGCATCCCGCAAGCCGCCGTCTGCCTTTTGTGCGATTATATGTAAACCATCTGCTTCAACACTGATGTTTTCGCGGGCGGCAATTTTATTTAAGTGGTCAGCAATGTCTTCAACTCGGATTCTATTGAAATCAAAAATTTGACAACGAGATAAAATGGTCGGCAGAATTTTGTGCTTTTCAGTAGTTGCTAAAATAAAGATCGCATAACTTGGCGGTTCTTCTAAAGTTTTCAAAAAAGCATTAAAAGCATTTGCCGAGAGCATGTGAACCTCATCAATGATATAGATCTTATATTTTCCTGCCTGAGGCGGGATGCGAACCTGCTCAATTAAGCTCCTGATATCATCAACCGAATTATTGGATGCAGCATCAAGCTCATGGAAGTTAAAAGAGTGGCCTGTTTGAAAGGAAATACATGATTCGCAAGTACTACATGCCTCCATGTCGGCCGTTGGAGCAGTACAATTGATGGTTTTGGCCAAAATACGTGCACAGGTAGTTTTACCTACCCCCCTGGGACCACAAAATAAAAAAGCTTGAGCTAATTGATTGTTCTTGATGGCGTTTTTTAACGTGCCAGTAATATGCTGCTGCCCAACTACGGTTTCAAATGTAGCTGGACGATATTTACGTGCCGAAACGATAAAATTTTCCATCGCAACGAAAATAGGAAAATTTTAATTGTTGTAAGGTTGGAAAATTGGAATGTTGAAAAGTTGTAGGCGATAACAGGATAAATGGAGAACTTGTGAGAAGCGAATAGTTAATTATTAGCTGAAAACTGATTTAAGTTCTTTCCTGTATTGCGAAGCGCTTTTGCCAGTAAATTCTTTAAATAGTTTATTAAAGTGGCTAAAGTTATTAAACCCGCTTTCATAGCTGATATTGGCAATGCTAATTGGTTTTTCGGCCAATAATTTTGAAGCATGAACTACTCGGTACTCATTTACAAATCTGGTAAATGTTTTCTTGGTGATCTTTTTAAAGTACCTACAAAAGGAGGGAACCGTCATGCTCGACATTTCTGCTATTAGCTCTAAGCTAATTTCTTCCGCAAAATGATCTTTAACATAATTAAATATCATGTTGATTCGATCGTTATCTTGCAGTTGCATTTCCATCGAAAAGCCGGCGCCGTTCAAGATTGTGTAATCATCAGAACCCTCCAAGTCCTTTAAAATGCTTAATAAGGTTAAAAGTCTTTCGAAGGGTTCTTGCGCTTCCATGAGCTCAATTCGCGAGCCAACTGCTTCTTTTGTTTTATTACCAAACGCAATTCCGCCTTTTGCTTTGTTAAATAACTCAAAAATAGATTTTGTTTCTTGTTGTTTAAAAAAGGTTGGCCCTAAAAAGTCGGGCTTCAATTGTATCACAGTTTCGTTCTTATTGCCCGTATTGGTATCTGTAAAACCACAATGGGGTAAATTGCTGCCTATTAATATTAAATCGCCATTTGTGTAGTAAGATACATGGCTACCAATTTGTCGCTTGCCAGCACCACCGTTTACGAAAACCATTTCAATTTCAGGGTGATAATGCCAAACATGCGCTTTGTTGTTTGCATTCTCAACATATTTTGAATAATAAAAGGAGCTTCCGAAAGAGGATTCAACGATTTCGAAACTGGGTTTAATTTTTTTCATCGACCTAAAAATACGAAAAACTTATGCTTTTTTAGCTGTCTTCCTTTTGTTTTTAGTTTAGAGAGTTAATATAGCATAGATATCTGCAAATATTCAATAAAATTGGCACTTAGATCAGCCGTACTTTTGGGTATTATTTATTTATTAACTCTTTTAACAAGATAGTCATGAAAAATCTCCTAAAAATCAGTTTACTAACTGCTATAGTATTTACCTCTTTTGGTGCTGTTGCAAATGACGATGCATTTGTATTAAAAACTAACAATGAGGATGAAAAATCGATCGTTTTTTTAGTTAATGAGGCACAGGATATCAATTTATCTATTGTAGCTGAAGATGATGAAATTGTTTATGAGCAAAAAATACGTACTACAAGTGCAACAAAGAAAGTTTATAATCTAAGCGCTTTTCCTAATGGAAGCTATACACTTAAACTAGAATCTCCTGTAAAATTAACTACTTATCAAATTGTAATTGAAAATGGTAAAGCTATTTTATCTGCTCCAACAGTTAAAGCATTCTTTAAGCCAGTTATTGTTAAAGAAAAAGGGATCGTAACCGTAGATTTAAAAACGCCAATTGAAGGTGCTGTTGATATTATTGTTTTAAATGAATACAATGATGAGTTATTCAAGAAAGAATTTACTCAAGCAAAATCTATTCAGAAATTTGATATCACTAACACTAATGCAAGAGAGCTTACTTTTATAGTGAAGCATAAAGATCAAGAGTATATCGAAACAATTAGCATATACTAAAACAATTTATATAAATAACTTAGCGTGGAGGTTGATCAGTTTGATGGTCAACCTTTTTTAATATCAAGTAGCGTATCAATAACACTTTGATTTTTAAAAATATATCACTACATTTGCAACCCGTTTTAGTGACGGAAATAAAATATTAAACAACAATTAAATAACAAAGATGAATCAGTACGAAACTGTTATCGTTCTTACCCCATTGTTATCAGAAGATGTTGCGAAAGAAGCATTAGCTAAATTCAAAAGCATTATTACTGATAGCGGAGCCGAAATTGTCGCAGAAGACAATTGGGGTCTGAGAAAATTAGCGTATCCGATTGAAAAAAAAGCAAGCGGATTTTTCCACCTTACAGAATTTAAATCTGATGGGGAATTTATTAACAAGTTTGAATTAGCGTTGAAACGTGATGAGCGTGTATTACGTTTCTTAACTGTAAGATTAGATCGTCATGCGATTGCTTATAGCGAGAAAAAACGTAGTGGAGCTTTCAACAAAAAACCTAAGAAAGAGGAGGCTGGAGCATAATGGCAAAGGATCAAATACAATATGTTACCGCTCCAAAAGTGGACGATAACAGAAAAAAATATTGCCGTTTTAGAAAAAATGGTATTAAATATATCGATTACAAAGACGCGAACTTCTTATTGAAATTCATTAATGATCAAGGTAAAATTTTACCTCGTCGTTTAACTGGTACTTCATTGAAATTTCAACGTAAAATAGCTCAGGCTGTTAAACGTGCTCGTCATATCGGTTTATTACCTTTCGTTACTGACCAATTAAAATAAGCGCAGAGAAATGGAAATTATTTTAAAGCAAGATATCAAATCACTAGGTGAGAAAGATGATATCGTTACAGTAAAACCAGGCTATGGTCGTAATTATCTAATTCCTCAAGGATTTGGACAATTGGCTACAGCTTCTGCTAAAAAAGTATTGGCAGAGAATTTAAAGCAAGCTGCTTTTAAACAAGATAAAATTAAGAAAGATGCAGAAGGTATTGCTGAGCGTTTAACTGATGTGAAATTAAGCATTGGTGCTAAAGCTGGCGAAACTGGAAAAATCTTTGGTGCTGTAAATACAATTATGATTGCTGATGCATTAAAAGCTAAAGGCTTTGATGTTGATCGTCGTCGTATTACTTTTGAAACTGAACCTAAAATGGTTGGCGAATATGTTGCTAACTTAAACTTACACAAAGAAGTGAAAGTTAAGGTTGCTTTCGAAGTTGTAGCAGAATAATACAAAAACTTGTCTTCCAGAGCGTAGCGAAGGACTTAAAGACAAAATCTATAAAAAAAAACCGTTCTTGAATTTCAAGAACGGTTTTTTTGTGCGGTTTCGTCATTTCTCAATTAAACTTAACCATGTTTTAATTACCTGTTGCAGATCTTTTTCTTTTGCCTTAACGTCATCCAGATCCGTAAAAACAACAGTCTTTCTTCCATCTGTAAACTTTCCTTCTAATAAACCTGTCGTGTCCTTCACTTTGGCGCCCGAAGGAAAAACCAACATCATCCTTCCCTTATGGAGATTAAAAACAACGATATCTCGTCTATATTCTTTGGGATTAAAAGCTTTCATCTCTCCCGTATAATAAAAACTTGGGTTATTCCATTTAATCTGCTCACCAATTACTGGGTCAACCTTTAAAATGGATTGTCTTAAATACTCAGCAGTTTCTTTAAGGGGGCTATTTAGCTTGGCGATATGTTCATTTACCTGCTCTTGGTCGCTTAACTTTGCCATTTACTTTTTCTTAGCCGGCGTTAAATCTTTAATTGCTATGTTTTTGAAATCTACAGGCTGACCTTCACTCTGTAAGGCAATGAAGCCACTTTTGAGCATTTTGCCATCTATTTTAATTTTAGGGTCATAGCGATTCGCTACATCTCCTCCAATTTGAGGTTTCGAATATTTTAGTACAGTATCGCCATTAATAATATGGGTGATAAGTGAATCTCCCAATACAATCAATTCGCCCTTTACCCACTGCTCTCCATCGTATGTTTTTGAAGTAGAGTTGATGCAATGCGCAGCAGCAATTTTCCCCTTGTAAACTACATTGGTGCCTGGCGAACACATGTTCCCTGTTGGTCTCGGCTTTCCATCGCCTAAGCCAGCCAAAAGCTGCATCTCAATAGAGATTGGCCAATCTTGCTCTTTGGGCATTGTTTTTGGATCCTGGGAATGAAACATCACCCCGCTATTAAGCAAGGTATACTCTGGGGCTCCTTTTTGCAGCTTACCAACAAAACGGTATTCAAATTTTAAATGATAGTAAGAAAAAGGAGTCTTATAGTAAAGATGTCCAAACTGGTCGTTAAAATCGCCATATTGATCATATCTAACTTTAATCAAGCCATCTTCAACTCTAAAAGTATTGCCAAAGTTTACATTATAGTCGTGGTGATGAATTTTTACGTTCCAATCTTTAATATCTTTTCCATTAAATAGAGATTTCCATACTGGCTTTTTAGGCTCTTCTGGTAATGCAGCAGCTGCACAAATCATTAAAACAACAACAGCAATTAGGTACGACAGTTTTTTCATCATTGACATTTATTTTCGAACAAAATAAGAATAAATTATTATATACCTTTGCTGTTCATGGCAAAAAGAAAAGCGAAACCAACCAAACAAAAGCAATCTTTATTTAAAAGAATCAGTATCATCACCGGAAAAATTATCCTGTGGTTTGTGCTGGTAAGCGTGCTTTGGGTTTTGGCCTATCGCTTTATTAATCCGCCAATTACCCTATTGATGGTGCAGCGCAACTGGGAGCGTAAGGCCGATGATAAGAAAGGAAAGATAGCACAAAAATGGGTGAAGTTCGAAGATATTTCTGATAACATGAAACGCGCAGCAGTTGCTGCCGAGGATCAGCTTTTCTTAAAGCATATCGGTTTTGATATCAAAGCTATAGAGAAGGCTTATGCAAGCAATGCCAAAGGTAAAAAAGTAAAAGGAGGGAGTACCATCTCCCAGCAAACGGCGAAAAACGTTTTTTTATGGCCAGGACGGTCCTATATTAGAAAAGGTTTTGAGGCCTATTTTACCTTACTGATTGAATTGCTATGGAGTAAAGAGCGCATTTTAGAAGTTTATTTAAATGTAATTGAAATGGGCGACGGTATTTATGGAGCAGAAGCAGCTTCACAAGCCTACTACGGTAAATCGTGTAGAAAACTCTCGCGGGCTGAAGCTTCTTTAATTGCAGCTTGCTTTCCAAATCCTTTACGCTGGACACCTAAAAAGGCTACAAGCTATATTTATCATAGGCAATATTTAATTATGAAGAATATGAGGAGGCTAGGCCCCTTAGATTTTTAATCTCGCTTTCCGTTCCACCTTACCTTAATCCCTCCTTTGCCATCATCTATTGCTTTAAGATGGAGTACTATACCTTTCATCCTAGCGAGTTTAAGCTCGTCTTTATCGGTAATTCCCTCATTCTTCTTTGGGTTTCTTAAAGGCACATCTAATGCGATGTCTGTACCATTGTTTAAGCCGTAAATCCCTTTCATATTAAAATTGAGTACGCTAGTGTTTACTTGCATAGGACTGATAGCTATTTTATCTCCATTTAAAGTCATTGTTCCATCCAAATTGGCAATAGTGATATTGGAGAAGTCTCTATTTGGAAATGCAAATTTCTGTATTTTTTGGAGTGGTTCAAAGCCTATTAGGGCAGCCTGATTGAGGTTAAATATCACTTGCCCATACATTGCACGCGATACGATATTTCCTTTATCTGTAATACTACCTGTTGTATTTACTTTGGCAGATAAGTAGCCTTGTAAATTCTGACTGGTAATGGAGCTTTGTCCGAAGTTCTCAAACGCGTAGAAGAATTCTTTCACATTTACCCGTTTGATGATCGCATTCAAGATAAACTTGTTAACCGATCCCGATTGTTTAATATTTCCTGCTAAGTTTAAGTTTCCGCCAGCATGGCTGATGTTGATCTTGTTGAAGTAAATACCACTGCCGAGCATAGAAATGTTAGCGCTTAAATTATTCGCCGTAAATCGCTTGTAAATGGCCTTGTTAACATTGAGCTGGATGTTAACTTTCGAAGCTTCTAAAACGGCAGCTAACTGATCGGAAACCTCTTTAACGGAGTTTTTCGTCGTAGGTTTTTTAATGATCGTTTTCCTTGGCCCCAAGAAGGACATGAATTCGCTCAATGATAAAGTGGGACTACTTAATTTCAGGTCGACCACTATTTTTTCGGGATCTGTATAATAGAAGTTCAGGAAATTTGCAATAGAGCAGTTCATGTTCAAGATGCTTTTTCCTAACTGAAATTTGCTATTGGTAATGCTTAAATCTTTATGGTTAAAATTTAAGGTAAGGCTGCTATTTACCAAGTTCATATTTCGTGGTATATAGGTGATGTCTGCTCCTTTGATCACTACGTTGCCGGATAATATTGGTTTGGTAAATCTAAAATTGTCGATATCAGTTTTACAGTAAAGCCTCAGGTCGGCTGTGCCGTTCTTAAAATTAAATGTTTCTCGGCCAAAGGAACTATTTAGGTTCTCTAACGGAAATTTCGAAGTAATGAAGCCTACGGCTATTGGGCGTTCTAAATTGCTAATTGTAAAGGTGTCGATTTTTAACGGGGCATTGTAATAGTCACCAGTTAAGCCATAAAATCGAATAGTCGAATTTCGATCGCCAATAGGTTTGCCAACCGTATCCCTGTTGCTAAAAGTACCAGTAAAGCTACAATTAGTTAATCGGCCCGATGGAATAGTTACGCCATTGTCTTTTACATGAATTCTAACGTCTATTAAAGGGTCTCGATTTGCTGTACCGCCATCATCTATGATGTGGCCAACAACTGCAATTGGTTTATCGATTACAAACTTTAAGAGTTTTGTAGAGATATTTGGTGCAAGGAGCAGGGCAATGTTCTGATATAATATTTTATCAGCTCTAACATCAATTGTAAAAGCTGATTCTTTTTTAGCAAGGTTAATCTTTGCGCCAATGAAGAACTCATCTTTACCTATGTTGAGTTTTTTCTGCTCAATGGTTAATTCTTTTCGTTCATTGTGATAGCTGGTAATTAAGGTGCCTTCTATGGTTTTTCCTTCTAAAAAGCTACCTTTTTTTGTGTTGAACGCAAAGCTTTTAATCTTGGTTTTTACTTTTAGACTACCATTCCAGCCAGAATCAGGATAAGCTATTTTACCTTTTAACTCGTCAACTAAAAAATTGAAAAGTTTAAACCTTCGGCGGTTGTCCACAATTAGCTCAACTTTGTTAAAATCTACCCGTTTAATTTCAAAAGCTTGCCGGTCTTTTTGGTTGGCCTTAACATTGCTTTTACGTTTAAACATGCTGGTATTGCTGTAGCCATTGCTATCGGTATAAAGGTAAATACGTGCATT
>DATJDT010000202.1:0-8274 GCA_035497275.1 Pedobacter sp. | reverse complement strand
GGTTCTAGCTAAGTTAAGAGCAACGCTTGGTGCAGAAGGTGGGTTTCCGACTTATGTAGTGATCGATTCCAATGGTAAAGTAAATTCAAAAAGCATCACACATATGGGCTCTTTAAATAGGGAAAGTCTTAAAAAAGTCGTGGGACTTTAATAGCTATCTTATTACCTTCCCATTCTTATCAACATTTACATTAAAAGGGGGCATGTAGTCATGTAAAATCACTGCAAGCTCTCTTCTATTTATTTGTTTATTTAAATCAAAATCGCTGTCAAGCTTGTATGTTGCTTTCCACTTTTTCTCAATTTCCTTTGGGGTACTTTCTCGCGACTTTTGTCCGACATAACAAATCAGCTCTATCGCAGCTTTTAGTGTTAAAGTTGAACCTTTATAATCATCGAACCAGATTTGAGCTTTATAATAAAAGTCTTTAATTGGTTGCTTTATATCATCAATGGTTACTAGGCTATTTGGCGAGAACTCTACCTTAGTATTTTGAATATTTCCTTTGATTATGCCCGTTACGCCAACAAACTGAATTGCTTTCCAATTAGGATCATCATGCTTTACATCGGCGAATGGCATTAAAGCTAACTTATAATTAATAAGCTCGCCTTGTATGGCTTTCAAATTTACTTCAGAAGTCTTAACCCCAAAAAAACCTGCATAAGCAGCAGTTGCTCCTGCCGCCTGGCCTATCAACATGCTTTCATCTCCTTTTAACCATAAAAGATTTTCCTGTTCGGGAATAAAAAAATTATACATAGAGAAAACGGTTGCTGTAGTTCCTTTTACTTGCTTACCTGCCGCAACACTTGTCCTATATAAGGTGGCATCATAGTTTAAAGGAATTTCATGACTGGTTGGTAAATTATCAATTTTCAATGCATTTTGCAATTTCACATCCCCGGCATTAATTAAAATTCTCGCTTTAATGGTTTGTCCATCATTTAACTTAAACGACCAGCTACTTCCTGAGCGATCTGCCTTAACCCACAGCGCATTTTTTATTACCGTCAAATTTTTTAAAGTATCTGTCCATTTTGTGAGTACTTCATTGGCTATTTGTTTATCCTGGCTATTATTCAACCTCCTTAAAAATTCTGCCTGGATGCCCGAATTAAGGTCTCCGCCAATTGGGTTAACATCAAACCCACCAGTTTGCAGCAAAATCGTTGTTTTTACCCCAGAAACCGCAGCTTGGATGGCTGCTCCTATAGCTGCATTTCCATTTCCAACTACCAAAACAGCTGGTTTTGAGGTCTGAGCCTTAAGCTGAAGGCCAACAAGACTTAACCAAAAAATAAAAAACAATTTCTTCATCATGCTACTTTTCTATAATATACGCAATATGAGACTATTGGATATCTTTCTATGGCTTTCTACTATCATTTTAACTATATTTAACAATTAACCTCTCAACAGTTAAAAAAATGGAGCAAAAAATCAATCTGATCTTTAAATCCCAACAAGCCTACAAATATACACTTCGAAAAAGTAATGTAGATGAGCGCATTTTAAAATTAAAGGCTTTAAAAAAAACGATTAGAAAATATGAAAACCAGCTATATGCTGCTTTACATAGTGATCTTCGTAAAAGCCGATTTGAAAGTGCCGTTACCGAACTGATTTTTATTTATGGTGAATTAGATTTTACGCTCAAAAACCTGAGCCGTTGGATGAAGCCAAAAAACATTGGGAAAACGCTAAGCAATCCTTTTTCTAGCAATAGAATTTACTATGAGCCAAAAGGTGTTTGTTTAATTATGGCTCCTTGGAATTATCCTTTTCAGTTAGTGATGAGCCCGCTCATTTCTGCTATAGCCGCTGGAAACTGCGTGATGGTTAAACCTTCTGAGGTTAGCTCGGCGACAAGCGCTGTAGTTCACACCATTATTAGTGAAACATTTGACCAAAAAGAGGTTGCTTGTTTCGAGGGAGATGCTAGCGTTGCTACATCATTGCTAAGCCTACCTTTTGACCATATTTTTTTTACTGGGAGTACTGAAATTGGCAAAGTTGTGATGGCAGCTGCAGCAAAGCATTTAAGCTCGGTAACCTTAGAGCTTGGAGGAAAATCACCAACGATAATTGATAAGGAAGTACAGCTGCATAAGGCCGCCGAGAAAATCGCTTGGGGCAAATTGGTAAATAGCGGGCAAACTTGTATTGCACCAGATTATGTTTTTGTTCATCAACAACAAGTAGATGAATTTATAGGGCTATATAAAGCCGCTGTAAATAAACTCTATTTCGCAAATGAGCAAATAGATTCGGATAATTATGGCAAGATCATTAACCACAAACATTTCACAAGACTGAAAGCTTTGGTTACGGAGGCTGTTGACAAAGGGGCTCGAATAGATTTTGGGGGAACATTTGACGAAAATCAACAAAGCATAGATCCCATTATTTTAAGTCGGATTCCAGAGGAAGCAAAAGTGATGCAGGAAGAGATTTTTGGTCCAATCTTACCAATTATTCCCTATGAAGATCTAGACGACGTAATTGAAAAGATCAACGCGAAAAGCAAGCCCTTAGCGCTGTATATTTTTAGCAAAAACAATCAAAATATTAAAAAGATAATTAAAAACACCTCTGCAGGTGGCACGTGCGTTAATGATGTATTGATTCACATCAGTAATCCCAAATTACCTTTTGGAGGCGTCAATAGCAGTGGAATGGGCAGCAGCCACGGATTTTTTGGTTTTAAAAATTTCTCTCATGAAAGAGCGGTAGTTTTTCAATCAAGTATTGGATTTAATCAACTCATTTATCCGCCTTATTATGGAAAAGAATGGGTATTAAAATTATTAAAAAAGATTATGTAAATGATACAAAATTTAGATAAATTAAAATACCCTATCGGTGTGTATAATTATCCGCCGAACGTAGATGAAGCCCAAATTGAGCTTTGGATTAATCAATTAGCGCAATTCCCTCAGGAGTTAATAGCGGTAACCTCAACATTAACCGAACCGCAATTAGCCGCTCATTACCGTCCGGGTGGCTGGACAATAAGACAGGTAATTCATCATTTAGCTGATAGCCATGTAAATGCCTATACACGCGTAAAACTTGTTTTAACAGAAAGCAATCCCATAGTTAGACCATACGATGAAGAAAAATGGGCTGAATTACCTGAAGCAAAAAACGGGGATATCGAAATGTCCATCGCGATTATAAAAGCAATACATCTCCGGCTAGCGGTAACCTTGCGCGCCTTAGAGTTTAAAGATTTCGATCGAAAATATACTCATCCCGCAGTAAATAACCAATTAACACTTGGCTATTTAGTGGGCAATTACGCTTGGCATGGACAACATCATTTAGCACACATTAACGCTGCTCTTTAATTTGCACCGAAGTCATCGTTAATGAGCCTCCCACAGCCTTGTCATTAAACAAAGTTGCTTGCTCGTTTTCATTTTGCAGACCAAGGGTGTACATTAAAGGTAAATAATGCTCTGGTGTTGGGATAGCTAACTTTGCTGCACTTCCTAGCGATTCATAATTGATAAGTCCGTGATGTTCTTTATTTAAAATTAAATTTTTGAAGATCTCTTGCATTTCCAATGCCCAATCGTAGCCACCACCATTTATCATTTCCCAACTCATCATGCGTAAATTATGTATGATATTTCCGCTCCCTAGAATAAGCACCCCTTTTTTGCGCAAGGCTGATAGTTCTTTTGCTAGGTTATAGTGATATTGTGCATCTTTTGTATAATCGATGCTAAGCTGTAAAACTGGAATATCAGCTGCTGGATACATATGTTTAATGACCGACCAGGCACCATGGTCTAAACCCCAATCATGATCTAAAACTACTGTCGTCGAGGTAATAAGTTCAGCAGTTTCTTTCGCTAACGCTGGATGTCCTGGCGCAGGGTATTGTACATCAAACAGCGCCTGTGGAAACCCTCCAAAGTCATGTATGGTTGCTGGGAAATCCATCGCAGTGATACGCGTTCCCTTTGTAAACCAATGAGCTGAAACCACCAATACCGCCTGTGGAAGAGGAATAGTCTTAGCTATATCAATCCACGTTTGGCTAAACTCATTTAGCTCAATACCATTCAAAGGAGAGCCATGTCCCATAAAAAGGGTGGGCATTAAATCCGTTTTGGTTAAACTCCCAGTAAAACTTTTAAATTGATTTAGGCTTGTCATAACACTTTGCTTATCGTTGTCTGGTTATGCAAATTTAACCTAATAATTATTCTTCAGCCTTGATGTAGGATAAGAAATCAACTAAACCTCATCTATTGTTTCCGCATTTGATGAGGAGTTGCTCCATTCGGTAAATGGTGATGCAAACCGAGTTTGGTCAACTCAATCTGCATCATCATTTTAGAGATATAGTTATTTCTTTACAATAGTTTCCGTAACCTCACCGCAATCATACATCATGCTCCCATAAAACGGGTTTTGCACATCTTCAACCTCATTTAACCAACTCTTTTTGGCCATTGGACAATATTGCACATACACAATATCGTTATTCATGTTCAAGGACTTAGTTAATTTTATCATAGCCATTGAAAGAGCCCAAAAGCTTTTACGTTGCTCCTTTATCGCTTTTTCTGTGGCAATTGAGCCTGCCATTTTTTTAACAGTTTCTGCTTCTCCATTCCATACCACTTGTTGTGCAGCATTTAATGTTTTAACGGGGAATTTGGCTATGTTATCCGCCAAGATCTTAGCTCCCTCACTTGCAACGGAAGCATTGTCTTTTGCCAGTCCATTTTTTACTGCAAAGTATGCTTTTAGGTTATTATTGTGTTCTCTTTTAGCCACATCACTTTGTGCATTTGTGGTTAACGACATTGCCACAGATAGGGCAATCATTACAATTATCTTTTTCATCGTATAAATTTGTTTTCAATGGTGACGAAGCTATCATGATTTATTCATTTCAATGTGTGATTTTGAAAATCATGATGGTTTCAAATTATTGTTTTTTACTTAGTGCATTAAAAAAATTAAATTCAACTCTAGCTAGGTACATGTTTTTCATGTAAGCATTTTCCATACTCCCTGCAACGTGAAACCGATACCCCAGATCTATCCTTGTTTTGCTGTTTAGGATTACTTGAAATGCAGGTGCAAAATCAAGTGTTGTTTTACCATTCGCCGGATTCGCCCTTCCTAGCATCTCAAAATATAAGTTAAAGTTAGGTTGGTTATAGTTCTTATAAACGAACGGAAATAACAAATAGCCTGAGGAAAGACTATAACTTAAAATCTCATCAGGAGTTGTAACCTGCATAGCAGGCATTTCCATGCCGGGCATACTATGGTCATATAACAGTTTTTCTCGTTTTCCGAGAGATTTGCTGTAACCCACAGTAGCAGATAACGCTAACTTATGAAGTAACTGCGTAAAGATAAAACCACCTTGTATACCAGAATTATCCCCTTCTAGATTAATATCCTCACTAGCTATTTTTCGCTTACTTGAACTTATCCTGCCAAAAGCGGCACCTCTAAAATGGCTCTGCTCATTATCCAAGGATAAAAATCGATATTTCAGGTAGAAGCTTGAGCCCTCCATTTGATATCTCCCATCCATATTTGAAAGAAAGCCTTGAACATGAAACATCACATTCTTATTGAGGCCAATCATCACTTCGGCAATACTTCTATTGTTAAACGTTTGGTTATGGAACATCCCTTCGTTAGTTAGCCTTACGCCAATGGATTGTGCAGGCATATTACTTGCCGGTTCGGTAAAAACATAAAGCTCTTGCGCGAAAAGCGACATTTTAAGGCAAAAACTGAGGAGTATTAATCCAATAGTTTTCTTAATCATGGTTAAATACTTAAATGATAGATCCTCGTTTTTTTACCATTTACGATGCCTGTTCCACTTGCATAGGAATCGAATTTAAGCTGCCCAGATTTCAGTTTAAATGCTGCATTCGAAATAAAATTCTTGTCGATCACATTTACTTTAACGGGGCCATTGAGGACTTTATCCTTTACATTTGCAAAACGGTATACAGTGTTGCCGATGATCAGTTGCCCGTTCTCGTCGACTTTTGCTTGGTTAAAATTAATTGTTGCAGCGAAAGTCCCCACAGAAAACCCTGCATCTTTAACTTTTTTATGCAGCTGGTCAAAATTAACAGTGCCTTCTTTTTTGAAGGTAACTACAAAAAGGTTTTTGTTTAAGTCTGGATTAACATTGCTCACATAGTTTAAAGTACGCAATGACTTTTCTGTAGCTTGAGAACACATAGAACAGGTTAATCCGTTAACCTGCATTTCTACAGCATTAATTTGTTGAGCCGATACTTTATTTATAGTAAAAAGCATCAAAAACAATATGATAATTTTTGTCGATTTCATTTTCAAAATTTCTAAATGGATAAATAATTTATAACAAGCGAAAGCTTGTGTGCTAGTCATTCATTTAGGCTAATTCCTGAAAACGCAATTCATCACATGCAAGGCTACACCTGACTTGGGAGGGGCTTTATTTTCTAGTTTATTGAATAAGGCGGGTAAAAACTTACCTAAAACATTTTGAACTGTTTCATTGAAGAAAACATCAATGCTGAATAATTTCGGGAGCTTAACAACACTTTCTACCTGATGGCTATCTTTTACTTTAAGATCAACCTTGGTATTTTTGCAACAATCGTTTTCCTTTTGTGCTAATGGTTCTGCCTTGCAATATTTACAAGCAACCTTCACATTTATAGCAGAAACCGCAGCTAATTTACCGCCACAAAAATGCAGACTCAAAGCCACACCAATTACACTAATCACGTAAAAGGCGCAAAGACTTATCGCTAATTTTTGCTTTAAACTCATCATTAGCAAAGCTATACATAAATTTTCGAATAAAAACTTATAACATTGTTAAAAATTGGTAAATAAATTAATCCCCCCTAGACTATTAATTGTATTCCATTTTTTAAATAACTTAGCGGTAAATCATTAAAATATGAAAAAATTATTTACGTTATTTTTAAGCCTTTGCTTACTAAGTGCTTATGCAGCAAAGCCTAAAAATCAATATGTTAGAATTGCAACTGATAAGGGCACTGTAATTATTAAACTTTATAATGAAACTCCTTTACACCGCGATAATTTTATTAAATTGGCTAAAGAGGGTCAGTTAACTGGCACCTTATTTCACCGCGTAATTAAAGACTTTATGATCCAAGGAGGTGATATAGATTCAAAAAATGCTCATCCCGATTCTACTTTAGGAAACGGGGGCTTGCCATATACAGTTAAAGCAGAATTTGTTGATAGCTTATTCCATAAAAAAGGTGTTTTAGCTGCCGCAAGAGAAGGCGATAAGAGCAATCCTACAAAAGCATCTAGCAGTACACAGTTTTACATCGTTCAGGGAAAAATTTGGAACGACTCTACCTTAAATGCAACAGAAGAAAAGCGCTTAAAATTCAAAATCCCCGAATGGCAGCGTCAGGTATACAAAACCATCGGAGGCACCCCGCATTTAGATCGCAATTATACCGTATTTGGGGAGGTTGTAAAAGGACTAGAAATGGTTGATGCAATTGCTAATGAACCAACAGGGAAAGCAGACCGTCCTAAAAGAGATATAAAAATGACTGTTACCGTATTAAAAAAACGTGAAGTAAGAAAACTGGAAAAAGAGTTAAAAAAGAATAAAGTTTAGGGCAGCATGAAGATTATTTCTTACAACGTAAATGGAATCCGTGCTGCATCAACCAAAGGATTAATTAATTGGCTACAGGCTACAGATGCTGATATGGTCTGTTTACAGGAAGTAAAAGCCTTACAGGAACAAATTCCCGAAATTATTGTCTTAATTGAGCAATTGGGTTATCATCATTACTGGTTTCCGGCAGAAAAAAAAGGCTATAGTGGGGTTGCGATATTAACCAAAATTAAGCCCAACCATGTTGCTTACGGTTGTGGTGAACAGTGGATAGATTCAGAAGGCCGTATCTTAAGGGCTGATTTCGATAATTTTTCACTTATGAGCCTCTACATGCCATCAGGGTCTAGTGGGGACGAAAGGCAGGGGAAAAAGTATGAGTTTATGCGCTTTTTTGATAGATATATTGAGGAATTAAGGAGGCAGTTTCCAAATTTAATCATCTCTGGCGACTATAACATTTGCCATCGCCCGATAGATATCCACAATCCAAAATCAAATGCCAACTCTTCGGGTTTTTTGCCGGAAGAAAGAGCATGGATGGAGCTATTTATGAACAATGGCTTTATTGATTCTTTCAGACACTTTAATCAAGATCCCCATCACTATACCT
>DATJDT010000201.1:0-2994 GCA_035497275.1 Pedobacter sp. | reverse complement strand
GGAAAGGTGAAAAAGAAATCAAAATAATGTAATTGAAAAGAATTGAAATTTTAAGCTAATAAGCGGTTAGAGCTTTAATGTGATACGTACCTTTTGAATAAGGGTCCAACAAGTTAATTTATATAGCAAGCTTAAGTTACAAAATGTAGGCGTAAAGAAATTAAGTAAGAAATGTGCGGAATTAGTTATATGAATTAGACCCGAAACCAGAAGATTTAGCCATGAATAGGCTGAAATATCCTAAAAAAATATTGGAGGGCCGAACCCGTGTTTGTTGCATAAAACTGGGATGATTTATGGTTGGGAGTGAAAGACTAAACGTTTCTGGTGATAGCTGGTTTTCTGCGAAAGCTATTTAGGTAGTACATCATTGATAAAATTAATTCGGGTAAAGCACTTATTAATTTAGGGGGACGCTTAATAGGCTCCTTTGACGTTAGTAAAACTAATAATAGAATTTAATTAATTTCAAGGTAGGCAGACTTGGAGCGCGAAGGCCCTAGGTCGAGAGGGAACAGCCCAGACCATTAGC
Organism: Pedobacter sp.; assembly: GCA_035497275.1. Lineage (GTDB taxonomy): Bacteria > Bacteroidota > Bacteroidia > Sphingobacteriales > Sphingobacteriaceae > Pedobacter. The sequence goes on along the minus strand of DATJDT010000201.1, from coordinate 2,462 downwards.
TAAAGACCTTAAATAAAAATTTAGTGTAAAAGGAGTGTTCAATACCTGAAAATTCTTGATAAGTTGGCTTAGAGGCAGCCATCTTTTAAAGAAAGCGTAACAGCTCATCAAGATTACTAATAGGATTGAATGGCCGTAAATGTAAAGGGTCTATAAATTTTTTTCTAAAGCTATGGATGTAAATGGTAGCAGATGTTTTGTAAATCGTAGAAGGTTTATAGTGATATAAGCTGGAGATATCTAAAGTATTATGTTGGAATGAGTAACAATAATTAATGTAAACCAGCTTGCTGGTTTGAAATCATTAACGCCGTAAGACTAAGGGTTTCATCATTAGGGTGTGCCATGATGAGTCAGTCGGTCTCTAAGATTTAGGTATTAAACCGCAAATTAATGAGAATTTGATTAACTTTCAAAACTATGATTTAAAGTGACTTAAATTGTTTTGATAATTTTTTTTTAATTTTTTAAAAAGATTATTTCCGATTTAACGCGAAAAAACTTTAATTTTATATTAACCGTACTTAAAACGAATTCACGTAGTTGGGTAGAGGATACTAAGGCGTATGAAATAACAAAGTTTAAGGAACTAGGCAAAATGACCCTGTAACTTCGGGAGAAAGGGTGCTTTACTTATATGTAAAAGATTGTTTTCTTTGAGTACTAATATTTGTAAAGTGGCACAAGATAGAAGGCGGCGACTGTTTATTAAAAACACAGGACATGCTAAATAGAAATATGTTGTATATTGTCTGACTCCTGCCCGGTGCCCGAAAGCGAAAATTAGAAGTGTGATGCTTTTGATATAAACTCGGTGTAAACGGCGGCTGTAACCTTGACGGTCCTAAGGTAGCGTAATTCCTTGTCAATTAATTGTTGAAGTGCATGATGGAGTAACGACTGTCTTACTGTCTCAAGCTTTGTTTCAGTGAAAATGTAATTTCTGTGAAGATACAGAATACCTATAGTGGGACGGAAAGACCCTATGCAGCTTTACTATATTTATATATTGTTTAGTTTGTATAAATATTGCAGGATAGAATAGAGTTTATGATCTGTTAACGCTAGTTAATTAGGGAGACGACCTTGAGATATTTCATATTTATCTTTCTAAACTAAATTTTTGATGACCGTGTATAATGGGTAGTTTCGCTGGGGCGGCGGCCTCCTAAATAGTAACGGAGGCGTGCAAAGGTAAATTTATTTCGATTATTTCGATTATAAACGTAAAATGGCTTAAATTTGCTTGACTGTGAGATAGACATATCGTACAGGGACGAAAGTCGGTCATATTGATCCAATAGCCCTTTATGGGGAGGCTATTGCTAACGGATAAAAGTTACGCTAGGGATAACAGGCTATAATTCTTCAGAGTTCTCATCGCCGGGATTGTTTGGCACCTCGATGTCGACTCATCTTATCCTGGATAAGTAGGTGGATCCAAGGGTACGTCTGTTCGACGTTTAAAAAGGTACGTGAGTTGGGTTTAGAACGTCGTGAGACAGTTTGGTCCCTATCTACTATGGGGGTTAAAAATTAAAAGGAGTGTGTGCTAGTATGAGAAGACTGCATTATCAGATTTATTGGTGAAATTGATTCTGTTAATAAAAGTAATTCACAACAATCAATTGTTATCAGGTTATTTTATAAAAAGTATTGCCTGTAAGCTACATTTGTATCATTTAATCATTGAAAACATTTAAATGAGAAATTGACCTTTATATATATTTTTTTATATGGTTTTAGATAAAAACTTTGATAGGATGTTTGTGTAAGTGTAGTATATATTTAGCTATTCATTACTAAAAAATATGTAATTTTATATTAATTTTGTTTATAGGGCCTCTATGATGGAAAGGTATACATGTCGTACTTAGAATGCGAATTTTGCGGGTTCGAGTCCTGCTAGGGGCACACCTTTTAGGTGTGGGTTTTTAATTAGATTTTAAAGATATTAATAAGGTTCGTATTTGTTAGATTTATTTATTTAAGATATTATAATAATAGGCTTTGGAGCATTTATTGCTCTGTCAACTTCATAACTTCATAAGGCACTCTAGTGAAGTTACGTCGTCATCTATTTCATATCTTACCTTATAGTGCCTGGCCTTTATTGTCAAGTATCTCCGCCTTTTTTACTGTTTCTGGTTTAGCTTTCTATATGCATAGGGTTGTATTTGGGGGCTGATTTTTTGTTTTTGGTTTGATTTGCTTAATTTTATGTGCTTTTGGATGATTAAGTGATATTGTGGATGAGGCCACGTATTCAGGTTTTCATACTAAAGCTGTACGTTTAGGATTGCGTTTGGGATTTTTATTATTTATTGTTTCTGAATTTATGCTATTTTTTGGTTTCTTTTGGGCTTTTTTTCATGCAGCATTTAGCCCTGCTGGCGATATGGGTTCTGAATTCCCTCCTCTGGGTATTTCGCCTATTCCTGCGTTTGAGTTTCCTTTATTTA
>DATJDT010000200.1:0-6160 GCA_035497275.1 Pedobacter sp. | reverse complement strand
AGGTTTTGCCCTTTCGGTATTCCTAAAATTCCTTCCATTTATCATGAACCTAGAATTTTTAAGTTCAACTGGCTTCTCTAAACTTGTAGCACAAAAAGATGGGTCGATGCTTTACGAAATACCTTTCTTAGATAGAATGGGCTTTGTATTCTTAATCTGTATTATAGTAATGTACTTTATCAGTTTATTCGAAACCAAACGAGGTGTAGTAACTAAAGGTTTGGAAATTGAAACCGGTATGTTTAAAACAACTAAAGGCTTTGCTGTAGGAGCATTGATCATTGTTGGATTATTAGTAGCATTATATACCGTTTACTGGTAGTTCAGCACTAAGTCGACACCAAGGGCACCAAGAACGCAAAGAGTTAACATTCAGCTTTGCGTTCTTGGTGCCTTCGTGTTTAAACAGCAGCACAAAACATTTTTCAACCCTAACTGTTTTCTTTAAGAAAGTAGTTATGGGAAAGTTAAAAAACATTAAGCATCCAGATCAAAAGCAACCTGTACCTCCATTCCCAAAGCAAAAGCAAAAACCACCGGGAATCGAGAAAAACATGAAGCCATTGGCAGATCATGGAGAAGACAGCTATCATGGCTTTGGCAAGTTGAAAAATAAAATTGCCATAATTACAGGTGGTGATTCTGGCATTGGAAAAGCTGTAGCGATAGCTTTTGCAAGAGAAGGCGCCGATGTGGTTATAAGCTATTTAAACGATAGAGAAACTCCCGATGCAAAGGATACAGCCAAGTATGTGGCAGCTGCTGGTCGAAAGGCATTGCTGATTAAAGGTGACATCCGCAAAGAAAACCATTGCAAAGATATTGTAGCACAAACTGTTAAGGAATTTGGCAGGATAGACATCCTCGTTAACAACGCTGCCTTTCAGATGGCGAGAAACGCCATGAAAGAAATTTCTACTGCAGAGTGGACCGAGACTTTCGATACAAATATCCATGCAATGTTCTTTTTATGCAAGGCAGCCGAGCCACATATGAAACCTGGTAGCAGTATTATCAATACTACTTCTGTAAATGCGTATTCACCTTCGCCAGGTCTATTACCATATGCTGCCACCAAAGGCGCAATCCAAAATTTCACAGCTAATCTTGCCCAAATATTGCTCATGGCTGGTAAAGGAATTAGGGTAAATGCCGTTGCTCCTGGGCCAATCTGGACTCCACTCATCCCCTCAACAATGCCCGATGCAGATACTTTTGGCCGAGATACCCCCATGGGTAGGCCCGGACAGCCAGTGGAAGTAGCACCTGCTTTTGTATTTTTAGCGAGTGACGAAGCTAGTTATATTGCCGGAGCTACTATTCCCGTAACAGGTGGAAGGATTACAATTTAATTTATCAAATTATGGGAAAGCAAAGCGAAAAAAAAGAACAGCCAAAGCAATCTGGCGACGCAAAAGGAAAGGCAACTTTTGACCAAAACGGTGAAGGAAATTCGCCGAAATATGCGCAATCGGGTGAAGAACCTAATGAAAATGGAGCATGGGAAGATCAAGAATTCAATAAAGATAAAAGCAAAAAAGACAACTAAAATTAATCCTATCTAAATTACCTTTCACAATGGAAAAAACAATTCTAATTGTTGATTATGACTCGGCGATATTGGATGTGCTCGACTCTGCACTTTCCATTAATTTTAGTGTACAATTAATTGGCAATCCCGAACAATTAGCAGATCATTTAGCGAACTACTTACCAGATTTATTTCTAATAGATTACGGCTTGCCATACAAAGATGGTTTTACCATTTGCAAAGAGCTAAAAGAAGATGAACGCACTAAACAGATTCCTGTCATTCTATTTTCAGCAAACAGGATTTCAGACATCTTATTGCGAGATTCTCATTGCGATGCTTATATTCAAAAACCCTTTGACTTATGGGAATTAGAAAGAACTATAAAGAAGTTTATTTAATTAGTCTTTCTTTTTAGGCACTTTTGCTCCCGCCTTTTTAGCTTCTGATAATCCTATTGCAATCGCCTGTTTTTTTGAAGTAACTTTTTTTCCGCTGCCCGTTTTCAAGGTGCCCTCTTTCATCTCATGCATGGTTTTCTCCACTTTTTCACCTGCTTTTTCCGAATACTTTGCCATAATATTAAGTTTAACTATATTATAAATGCGTTGAACTCAAAAAAAGTTTTAAGAATTATTAAAAGTCGCCTTCCCTATTGTCCTGGTTTTTGCTGCAAAATATTAAGCTTAATACGATGATACATGCTTTGATCAGTTAATGATTGTTCGAGTTCTGTTAAAACATCCAAGATATTTGCACTAGCTGCTTCAATCCACTTCTTATTTTCGGCTTTGATGCTCATTAAAACGGGTTCTATCTGAGCTAAAGTTTTTTTCCCAGAAGCCGTTAATGAAACCATTCTTTTCCGTCCATCATTTTTATCTATGGAAGCCTTTATTAATTTTTTTTTCTCCAGTTCTTGCACTAACTGAATGATGGCAGGGTGAGTAAGTTGTAGGGAGTCTGCTATTGCTGTGATAGCCATTAATTTTTCCTTTGCCAAAATAGACAAAATAAGAAACCATCTGGCTTCAAAATCTACATCAGACTCCTTATATATCTTACTTACATCATTAGAAAGACGGTCGCTTAATCTTTTTAAACGGGTAGCTACAGCTAGTTCTGCTAATTCATTCACCAAATCCATCAATTTTTTTTGAAACTAAGTTAAAGATTTAGCATGAATTAACCAGCCCTTCTCTTTTCTTCATCCGCCGCTCCTGTTCTTTTAGAGCTAGCCACCTGCGACCTACCAAAGCGGTAACTAAAGCTCAAGGTGGCAACACGAGTGTCTCTACTCTGATAAAACTGCTCGCCATACCCATTTAGCAAGGTATATGCGTCAACTTTTTGGGTATAAAAAATATCACTTACACTTAAGCGAAGCGAAGCTTTTTTTGCTAACATTTGTTTTTGTAGACCAACTGTTAATGCCCAGTTTGCTTTAATATCTAATGGACCATAGTAAGATCTGCTTTGATAAGTCCCAGTTATCTCAGCGGTGGTAGTAGGGTCTATTTTAACCACATTGTTAGAATTCAGGTTAAAACTTACCCTGCTTGCATCTAGGTCTGTATTAGCTAAATTTCCTTTGTATTTTCCATAATAGGCCAAAGCATTATTGGTGCTAGTTAACCATTTGCCTACACTAATCGGAAAACCGAAGCTAAAGTTATAATAATCAAATTCTGCTAAATTTCTATTGGTTTGGATAACAGAATTAGGTTGCTCATCTGGAGAAAGAACAGTAAGAATATTATCTGTAGTTTTACTATAGCCCAATTTGGTGATATATTTTTGTTTGTAGGTATGTGTTAACTCAAACGAATTACTTAGCTCAGGTTTCAAATAAGGATTACCCGTTGAATAGGTTAAAGGGTCTAGGAAAACTTTAAACGGATTTAATTGGCGATAAGAAGGTCTATTTATTCGTTTACTCAAGGAAAGGCCTAAATCGCTATTTTCAGTGAATTTATAGCCAACGTAACCACTTGGAAATAACTGGGTGTAATTTCGGTCAAATGTACCCTTATCTGTTACCTGCAGGCCATTTGCATTGGTATTTTCTAACCTTAGTCCCAATTGTAAGCTAAATTTTTTCCAAGAACGATTGGCATTTAAATAAGCCGCATTGATATTTTCATCATATATAAAATGATTACTTTTCGCAACGTCTAGCACTGAACCATCATTGCTCTTGTCGTAGAACTGGACATCGTTATCTGATGTTACCCAACTACTTTTAACCCCTAGTTCAATCTTTGTCTTAAGCGATTTAATTTGTTGCTGATAGTCGATCTTGAATGATTTGATGCTCAATACCCCACCTAAATTGCCCTGTAGCTGATAAGGTGTACGCGCTTGTCCGCCCCCTGCATTTAAGTAATTAGTTAAGTTTTGTTGTATTTCATTCGAAGCAAAACGGGCATAGTCAAAATCAGCCGAAAGCTCCTTGCCAGTAGTATCTATGATTTGCCTGTAATTCAAGTTAAGACTATTGTTACTTCTTGATGGTGTATTTGTTCCTATGGTATTAAATGTCCCAGTGCTTTGCGATTGCCCATTAAGTGATTTGGCGTGACTATCTGTACTTATTTCTCCATCGCTATAGCTTCCATTTGCTGAAAAACCGACAACAATGTTCTTATTCACATAAAAATCACTTCCCACTCTAGCATTATGATTATCAAAATGGAATTTAAAATAATTATTGTAATTATTGCTTCCTGTTAATTGATTTGTTGGAGAATAAAAGTCCCTAAGAATATCAAGTTTATTAAAATTCTCATTAGATCCATAGTTATAAGAACCAAAAACATTAACTACTTTAGTACGATGATTAAAATTAATACTCGGGTTTATTTTGGCATATTTCCCTTGTCCAAAGCTCATTGTTACGTTTGCATTTGTTCCAACATTGGCTCCTTTTTTTAGGCGGATATCGATAATCCCTGCGTTTCCGGCAGCATCATATTTTGCAGAAGGATTGGTTACCAGATCAATTTTTTCAATTTGAGTAGCTTGCATACTTTTAAGCATATTAGCTAAATCTTGCCCCGACATAGGCACTTGTTTACCATCGATCATCACCAACACGCCTTGTTTACCACGCATGGCAATGTTATCATTCTGGTCAATTGTAATACCGGGTGCTTTTGCCAATACCTCTAAGGCGGTATTGCCCACAGCCGAAATAGAACTACTTACATTGATAACTGTTTTATCAAATTGTTGCTGCACAAATGGTTTCGTTGCAGTAACATTAACTTCCTTCAAATTTTTAGATGTTACTTGTAATTCAATAGAATTGAGTACTAAATCCTTATCCAAAGTAATGACAGGAGATTCGTACTTTACAAAATTCATGCTCTGCGTTACCAATACATAGCTTCCTTCAGGTATCTTCTCGAAAACAAAAACACCATCGGGACTTGAGTTCTCCAATTTAACAAGTTTTTTGTCACTTGCCTTTAGCAATTGAACGGTAATCTCATCTAACTTTGAATTTTGCACCGCCGTTAACTTCCCTTTTAAAGAAAACATTGGCTTATCTTGCGCCTTAGCGTAGTTTACGTAAGTACTTACATAAACTATAATAGCAAATAGAACCGAATTTTTTTTGATACTTCTCATGACTTAAATAGTTTTTTGGATGTTATTATAAGGTATGACTCAACAAATTGAAAAAAGTTACGTCAACACAGCCTCATTAACAAAGTAAATGTAGCATAACATTTTCAAAACTAATGTTAAAATTTGTTAATTATGTAAGTACTTACATTTATTTATCATTAAACAAATAGCCGCTATAGGCTAAGCCTTTGGCCACACTCTTAAAGTTATCGCCCGAGTTTAAACTTATATGAGGGAATTTCTCTCTAAATAATTTTTGAATGCTCGCAACCATTGAGGTGCCTCCTGTTAAAAAGAGACTATCAATATCTTTTTCACTTATGCCATGTAATAGCATAAATTCATTTAGGTAATTGGTTATACGATCTACATCTTTTTTGATAATTTGCTCGTAATCTTGCAAAGCTATTTCTTCTTCAATTTGAATATCCATTTTACGGTAGCTAAATTTCGACACTGCCGCATTAGAAAGGGTAATCTTAGTTTTTTCGATTGCTTGGAATATGGAATAACCTAAATTATTTTCGATAAGTGTAATAAGGTTTTTAAACTTGCTATCCTTACCAGAAAAATAATAATAATCTTCAATGTCTTTCTTAATGCGTAATCCATTAAAGAAATTCATTTGCTCCCATGAACAGATGTTTGCAAAAAGCGATTTCGGCACAGTTAATACTTTTCCTGGAGTTGCTTCGTAAGTAGTATGTTTACCAAAGTACGGCGTACCCCTCTCCCACATAAAAGCAGAGTCGAAACTGTCGCCCCCCACATAAATCCCTCCTGTAGCCATCATATCATCTTTACGATCCAAGCTTCCAACTTTTGCAGGATCGAGCACTAAATAAGTAAAGTCTGTCGTTCCTCCACCCAAATCGGCAACTAATACTTTCTCCTTCTTTACAAGTGTTTTTTCATAGGAAAAAGCTGCTCCAATAGGTTCAAACTGGAATCGTATCTCTGTAAAACCCGCAAGCTGGGCCGCTTTGTTAAGTCGGG
>DATJDT010000199.1:0-1609 GCA_035497275.1 Pedobacter sp. | reverse complement strand
GTGTGCGTTGGGAAACTGCCATAATCCTTCAATTCAACTTTGAACGGAGTAGTACCCATAGCAATTGTTTGCAGTCTTTGTATCATTCTTTCTTCCATTAATTCAAGGCTTACCCAATTAATTAAGGTGATGTGCGGCTTGGTAAATCTTGCAATTTCATTTTTGTATTTATCTGCAAAACCTTCTTTTATTTTCATGATCTTTTGCCACAGGTCTTCGGGAGGATCTAAGACGAGTAGATATTCGTTGATACGATAACCGGGTATTGAAATTGTTGCTTCCATGGCATTGGTTTTTGAGTATGATTAATTAAATAAGTTTCTTTCGGGCGGCAGGTAGAAATAGTTTACATGTTGCCATTTTTTATAACGGCTGTCTCTTTTTAAGAGTACTAATTTGTCGATAGTAAACTGTGCATGAAATTCTCTTGCAGCGTATTCTTTAATAGCGACATTATAAATTTCCTCATCTAGTTGACGGGCAATAGTCATGTGAGGTTTGCCTGGTAATTGCAAAGGCGGACATTCATTAACCTCTAGCAAATCATTTAAGGTCTGCAATCTATTCGCCAGCCGTTTAAATGGTTGTGGATTTTGTACACGAATAAAAACGGCATGCGTGGGAAAGCCGCTAAAGTTGTTTAACCCTACAGTAAAACTGTATTGTTGGTTACAAATGTTTTGTAACAAACGGCCAACGCGGTCTTCTAAAATTTCTTTAGCAAGAAAATTTGCAATGGTAATGTGTGGAAGTGTTTTGGTGGCTATCTCGGCTTCGTATTTGTCTTCGAAATATTTTTTTTCCACCATTACTTTTTCGTTCACTGTTTCGTCGGGATTCGCCAGCAGCATGTATTCCCAGAGATTCATCTCGTGCCAGTCGAGATATAGTTGGTGCTTTTCCATATGCCTTAGGTTTTAGTAATAAAATATTTAGTATAAATTTACTAAAATTTTTAGCAAACCAAAAACTTTTTGTTATGGAAAGTGGAGAACTTTTTTCTTCGGCATATAAAGGCTCGAAGGATTTTAATCAATGGAATATAAAGACAGCTAATGCTACAGGCTTTGGTGCAGCCGCAGATGATTATGCAGAAAGAGGAATTGATTTAAATGAGCAATTGGTGAGAAATAAGCCAGCTACTTTTTTTATGCGGGTAAATGGAAATGCTATGATGGGTGCAGGCATTTATAATGGCGATGTGGTGATTGTAGATCGTTCTTTACTGGCAAGAAACGGAAGTGTTATCATAGCAATACTAAATGGAGAAATGCTTATTCGAAGATTGCAGATTTTAGAAAACAGGAAAAAGATGTTAGTGCCTGAAACAAAAAAATTAAGTGTAATTGAAATAAATGATGAAAGCAGTTTTGATGTGTGGGGTGTGGTAACGTATGTGATACATAGTGTTTAATTCTTTGTAATTTGTTGACTATGGATGGCAAAGGAGAAATAATTATTTATCAGACGGACGATGGGAAAATTAAAATCAAAGTAAAATTTGATAAGGATTCTATATGGTTAACTCAAAAGCAGATAGCAGATTTGTTTGAAACAGAAGTACCTGCAATTAATAAACATATAAAAAATATCTACAGAACAGATGAAT
>DATJDT010000198.1:0-2797 GCA_035497275.1 Pedobacter sp. | reverse complement strand
CCATTGTCACTATAAAACACCTTCTCTTGTTTCCCTGGAAGCAAAGGCAATAATTGTTCAGCTAATAACACAGCTGGTTCATGTGTAAAACCAGCAAATATCACATGTTCCAATTGTAGCAATTGCGCTGATACCTTTGCTGCAATACGTGCATTAGCATGTCCATGAATATTTACCCACCAGGAAGAAACAGCATCAATATACCTTTTACCTTGTTCATCTATCAAATAAACTCCATCACCCTTTACAATTGGTAATTGAGGTAGAGCCCCCTTCATTTGCGTGTAAGGGTGCCAGATTACTTTTTTATCTCGTTCTTGTAAGTTCATTAATAAATTAATTGTTTTTATGTACTACGATAGGTGCAATTTTATGTTTTCTAAAGAAATAGGTAATAATCAATACTAAGATTATTGTGCAGATTAATGACCCTTCAATTCCAAACTCACCTCCTGAAATATAGCTTACACCAGTTGGCTTTGTGCTGAGTAAACTAGGTGTATTACTTCCGCTCACCTTAAAGCCGAATAAAATACCCTGCGCAAAATTCCACCCTAAATGAATGCCAATTGCCCAGCTTAAACTTCGATAGTATAGAGTAAACATAGAAAATAAAACGCCAGCCAAACTTATATTTAGCATCGCTAACCAAGTAAAACCTGGATTTGTTGCATGAACAAATCCGAAGAGTAAACCATTAAACAATATTGCAAGTGCGATTGGATAAGTTTCAGCAAAAACAAATAAGGGATAGGTCCTAAAGAGCAATTCCTCAAAGAAAGCAACTACTAAAAAATATATAATGTAAAAGAAAAACATCCCTAGGGTTATCCCTCCAATCATAAAGGAAACATTTCCAATTAATGATAACAAGGCAATGCACATGGCCATGATGCAAATTCCTAAAAGAGTTCCTTTCAAAAAACTACCAAAAGCATCTTTTCTTACAATAAAAAAATGTCTGAATGTCAATGGTTTAAACATTTTAGAAAGTAAAAATAATACCAAGAATAATGAAAAGATTAAGCATGTTTCCCATAAAACAGTTGACTCTTCAGTATTCAACTCTTTGATGAATGGTATATTTTTAAGAAGGCTTACTGGTAGTGCAAAAAACAGAAAACAAATCCCAAATAACACCAATTTAGCTATTGGCAAGAAATAATATAGCAATTTTTTACCCATGATCTAAACTTTTAAGCAACCGAACTACCGCTTGATCGGTTTTAAAAGTAACATCGTTTTCAGCTAAAAGCGTTATTTTTTTCCATCTAAAGGATTGATCCGACTGTTCATCAAAGTCAAATACATTGGTCTTAAAGTTCAATTGTAAAGGTAGAATAGACTTAACCAGATAATAGACGCTAATCACTTGACTTTCATTAAATGCTGACTTTTCATAAAAGTCGGTCGTATAAAAATGTTGTAATACTTCAATCTCCGTATTGCACTCTTCCATAAATTCTCGCTTTAATGCTTCAACTAATCCTTCGCCCAATTCTACACCGCCGCCTGGAAATTTAATAAAATCTATTCCATACTCACGTTCATCGCTCAAAAGAACTTCTTTCTGATCATTGATCAGTAATCCGTAAACTCTTACATTGAAATAGCTCATTGACTAAAATGTTTTTGATTTTTAGTTACATTTTCCATTGTCCACGAAATTTCACCCTTAAAAGCTTCTTGTCTAACTGGACAGTTGGGCATTTTACAATAATTGCAGCAGGCAGGTAAGCAAGGGTCGGCATGGATAAACAACTCTGTTTGATAAACCCTAGATAGATTAATTAATTGGTCGATATTCGAAATTTGCTGATGCACTACATTCAAATCAAAATAATAGGGTAAAGTAACATGGCAATCAATATGTAAATCAGCGCCATATTGCTGAGCCCTTAAGTTATGTACATCAATCCAGCTGTCTTGTCTATTTTCTTGCAGAATTTCCACAATATCTTTGACTAACTCAATGTTACTTTCATCCATTAAACCGCCAACTGATCTACGAGTTAATTTATAACCATTAAAGATAATATATGAACCCATCGCAATAGAAATTACGCCGTCAAGCCAATATATTTGGGTAAGTTGGATTAAAATAATCCCCAATACCAAACCGCCACTAGTTATCGAATCGGTTAATAAATGTTTGCCGTCAGCTTCAAGAGTAATCGAGTTATTTTTTTTACCCGTATTAATCAGATAAAAACCAACAATTAAATTTATTAGCCCGGTTGCACCAATAATAATTGCACCATCATACAATTGCGCAATCTCATTTGTATAAAGTAAATCGTATCCTGATTTTAAGATGATAATAATTCCAGCAATGCTAATTAATACCCCTTCTACAAACGCCGAAAAAAATTCTACCTTACCATGCCCATAAGGATGATTTTCATCTTTAGGTAACGTAGTTAAATAAATACTGTAAAAAGCAAAAGCACTAGCCAACACATTTACAATACTTTCGGCGGCATCTGTTAAGATAGCATTGGAATTTGTTAAAAAATAGGCCACAAATTTTGCTAGCATTAAAATAACACTTACGCATAGCGAAACTAATATGGCTTTCTTTTTTGGTTGCAATTTTGAAGAATTTTGAGTCAAAAGTACAGTTTAGACAGTAAATTATCTTAAAAAGTATTTTTTTTACCAGCTATTGGTAATCGATTTTTATATTTGCTCTTTCACAACAACATTATGACATTTTTATCCGAAAGAATCAATAACTTATCAGAATCTGCAACACTTAAAATGACAAAACTTGGCCGCGAGTTGACGGCTAAAGGCG
>DATJDT010000197.1:0-3159 GCA_035497275.1 Pedobacter sp. | reverse complement strand
CTTTCGGCCGTTTTAAGTTGCTCGAAACCTATAACTCTAACGTAAGCATAGTTTATAGCAAGATAAAGGGTAATGATAATCGCTAGACCTAAGATAATAGAACGCGGAATAACTTTTTTAGCATCTTTTACCTCTCCACCGAAATTGATGGTTTGTTGATAGCCGCCAAAACTAAACGATACAGCAATTAAGCAGAGGCCCAGTGCCTTGCCATAATCACTCCAAGTAGCGGGCTGGCCTGAGGCAGTATTAAAGATCGGTGTTATATTGGTAGTTTGTTCGCCAAAAAAAACTGCTCCAATTAAAGTTAGCACCATTGCAATTTTTATCAATGTTAGTACATTTTGGGTTTTCGAACTCGTTTTTAAGCCCAATAAGTTTACGGCGTAAAATATGATAATGCTAATGGCTGCAATTAAAATTCGATATTCGCCAGTTTGCATAGCTGGACTTAAGATAACTTTACTTAAATATTCGGCACCAATTAACGATACACCAGCAACAGATGCAGCATTAGAAACAACAATAATGCAATTGATTGCAAAGGCTATGGAGGGATGGTAGCAAACTGAGAAAATTTTATAATAACCCCCGGTAACGGGATATCTTGAGCCAATCTCGGCATACGTTAATGCACCGCAAATAGCGACGAAGCCCCCAACAATCCACGCTAAAAAAAATAGTTCTGGTATTTGAGCTTTGCTGGCAACATTTACTGGAGTTCTAAAAATCCCCATTCCGATTACCAGACTTACAACAATCATTGAAAGATCGAAGAGCGATAGCTGTTTTTTTTCTTGCATTTGGTTTTAAATTGATTTTGGAAGATAGGAATTTTAGTTTGAAGTCGGAAGTCTGACTTGGAATTGGAGCTATAGAATTGGCAAGTTGAACAGCATGGTGCAGCGTTAACTTCGAAAAGGCTGACTTGGAATTGGAGTTATGGACTTACGAAGTTGAATAGCAAAGCATATAGTGAACTTCCTAAGTTGGAGTCTGAGGCTAAATTGTGGAAAACTCTAATTGATTTGCCGATGGATTAACTTAAATTTGTATTGATTAGCGTAAGAATTATGGCAGAACCAATTTATAATGACGATAGTATCCGTTCACTCGACTGGAAAGAGCATATTCGGTTACGTCCAGGTATGTATATCGGTAAACTTGGTGATGGTTCTGCACAAGACGATGGTATTTATGTACTTTTAAAAGAGATTGTAGATAACTCGATTGATGAGTTTGTAATGGGCTCTGGAAAAACCATAGAGATTACCGTTTCTGACCAAAAGGTTAACATTCGCGACTATGGTAGAGGAATTCCCTTAGGTAAGGTAATTGATTGTGTTTCTAAAATAAATACTGGTGGTAAGTACGATAGCAATGCTTTCCAGAAATCGGTGGGGTTAAACGGGGTTGGTACAAAGGCAGTAAATGCATTGTCAACTAATTTCGTGGTGCAATCCTATCGCGATAATAAAACGAAAAAGGTTGAATTCTCTAAAGGAGAAATTCAGGTCGATCATCCAGTTATTGATACTACACAACGTAATGGTACCGCGATTACCTTTTATCCTGATGAAAGTATTTTCAGAAATTACCATTACATTCCTGATTTTGTAGAAAGTATGATTTGGAATTACGTATACCTAAATACTGGGTTAACGATTAATTTCAATAATGAAAAGTATTTTTCTGAGCGTGGATTATACGATCTTCTTTCTAAGCAGAATAAGCCAGAGGAATTACGCTATCCTATTATTCACCTTAAGGGGCAGGATATAGAAGTAGCAATGACCCATGGGCAGCAATATGGTGAAGATTATCACTCTTTTGTGAATGGGCAACATACTACGCAAGGGGGAACGCATCAAGCGGCATTTAGAGAGGCAGTTGTTAAAACTATACGCGAATTTTATAAAAAGGAATTTGAGGCTTCCGATGTGAGGGCGTCAATTATTGCTGCAGTTTCTGTTAGGGTGCAAGAGCCGGTATTCGAATCGCAGACAAAAACCAAATTAGGTTCTCAGAATATGGGACCAGATGGGCCATCTGTTCGTACTTTTATACTGGATTTTATAAAAAAGGAACTCGATGATTATTTGCACAAGCATACGGATGTTGCCGACGCACTTTTGAAAAGGATTATCCAATCTGAGAGAGAACGTAAAGATATTGCAGGGATTAAAAAATTAGCAAATGATAGGGCTAAAAAGGCCTCGTTGCACAATAAAAAATTAAGAGATTGTAAAGTCCACTTTAATAGTACGCACGATAAAAGATATGAAACAACTCTTTTTATTACCGAGGGAGATTCAGCATCTGGATCAATTACCAAATCGAGAGATGTTGATTGCCAAGCTGTATTTAGCTTAAAAGGAAAGCCATTAAATTGTTATGAGCTAACTAAAAAGGTGGTATATGAAAATGAAGAGTTTAATCTTTTGCAACATGCTTTAAATATCGAAGATGGGCTTGACGGCTTGCATTATAATAATATTGTAATCGCTACTGACGCAGACGTAGATGGCATGCACATCCGTTTGTTAATGATGACCTTTTTTCTTCAATTTTTCCCCGACTTGGTAAAAGCTGGTCATGTTTATATTTTGCAAACACCTTTATTTAGAGTGCGGAATAAAAAGGAAACGATTTATTGCTATAGCGACGAAGAAAGAAGAGATGCAATTGCCAAATTGGGAAGTAAACCTGAGATTACACGATTTAAAGGTCTAGGAGAAATTTCTCCAGATGAGTTTGGATTGTTTATCGGGAAAGACATTAGATTAGACCCTGTAATATTAAAAGAACAGACCATTAAAAAGCTGCTCGAATACTACATGGGTAAAAATACGCCGGAAAGACAGCAGCACATTATCAAAAATTTACGGATAGAAAAGGATGATGTTAAAGAAGTTGAAGAACTCACAAAGGACAGTGCTGAAGAGGAAAATTTAGAAGTAGCCTAAAGTTATTCTCCGCTTCGCTAGTTAATATATCCGTTTCATGTTTTTAGTTACTTTGATAGCCTCTTAGGGTTAAATTTTTTGGGATACTTGTAGACCAAAAACAACCTTTTATGCTAATAACTTATCCCAAGGGCCAGCTTTCTCGATATGGCTTAATTGTCTTTTTAATACTGGTTCCATCACTTTATGGCCT
>DATJDT010000196.1:0-1875 GCA_035497275.1 Pedobacter sp. | reverse complement strand
CCTTCCCGATGCAGCAATAAGGGATAAGATATTGAAAGCGCCAAAAACCAATAGCTGCGGTACCAAAGGTGATAAGCCCGAATTTATAGGTGGAAGGTAGCAGTAAGGAAGCATTACAATAATAATATTTGTCATAATGCTCCAACCTATCATCCCCGATGAATAAGCAAGTTGTTTTTTAAAGGGTAATGTTTGTATCGGCATTTAAATCATGGCTAAGGCATTCTCCAAATCTGCTATAATATAATTAGGGCCTTCTAGGCCAACATACACTCTTATTAAAACATGGCGTTTATTGTTGGGGTCAAATTCTGCTTTGCTCAATCCTGCACAGGCCGGAATAATTAAGCTTTCATAGCCTCCCCAAGAAACTGCCATTAAAATATGTTTTAGTCCGTTACAAAAAGTCTCAATCTTTTCTAGAGAGCTATTTTTTAAGCTGATACTAAATAAACCTCCGCATTTTTTCATTTGCGTACGTGCTAAGGCTAAATCTTTATTGTTTGCGCTAAAGGGATGTAAAACCTGCTCTATTTTGGGGTGTTGATTTAAATAATCGACAACCTTATCAGCCGTATCACTTATTTTTTCGAGCCTAATTTCTAATGTACGTAAGCCCCGAAGGAGTAACCATGCATTTTGTGGAGCCAATGCGGCCCCTATATTGAGATACTCATTGTTGAAGATTTTTTCCAACACTTCCTTTTTGCCAGTTACTACTCCAGCTACAACATCGCTATGGCCAGAGAGGTATTTCGTGGCCGATTGTGCAACTAGATCAATTCCATGTGCAATGGGTTGCTGATAAAGAGGGGAACAATAACTATTGTCGATCATTGTTAATATACCCTGCGCTTTTGCAATTTTAGCAACCGCAGATAGGTCTTGAACATCAAAACTAAAAGTGTTTGGTGATTCAAGGTAAATTAGCTTTGTGTTTGTGGTAATTGCCGCTTTAAACTGATTTAAATCCGTTCCGTCAATAAATGTTGTCGTTATACCAAATTTGGGTAAAAAATTTTTAAAGAGTTTAATGGTCCAACTGTACGGGTTTTCAACACAAACAACTTCATCACCGCTTTGCAATAGGGCCAAAATGGGAACTGTAATAGCCGCAATTCCGCTGCTAAAAACCAGTGCATCTTCTGCGCCATCCAGTGCCGCCAGCTTTTTTCTTAAAATATCAATTGTTGGATTGAAGCCTCTAGAATAGAGATTCCCCTGATACTCATCAGCCAAAGCAGCCCTAAAATCGGCTACCGTATTAAATTTAAAGTTGCTGGTTTGGATAATGGGAGGTGCAATAGCATTAAAGTATTGTTCTCGTTCTTCTCCTAATTCATTTAAAATATATGATAAATCCATTAATTGTTTCTTTTTTCTTTACGAGTATTGAAGTATTTGGTTACAAAATAAATGATTACAAAGCCTAGAAAAATAACCAAACCGTTTAGTGCTGCATTTGGATCGTCGTTATAAATACTGATTGTTACAAAAAGATAGGCGGCAATAAAAATAACTGGCATTATAGGATAAAACTTCATAGTATAAATAGTCTTTTTATCTAAATGAGCAGTTGTTTTACGAAGATAAAAGATAGCTGCCGCCGAAAACATCATGCCTACACTATCTAAAAAAATAGTATAGTTTAGGATTTTATCGAAGGTTTGTGCGTAAAATAAAGTAAGGATCGAAATAAGAGTAAACAAAGTTAAGCTTACAATCATCACGTCATTTTTCTTTGTTTTTTTTGTGAATATACTTGGTAAAGCTTTCTCTTCGCCCATCGCATACATCGCCCTTGGGTTACTCAATAAATTTACGTTTACATACCCTAAAACGGAGAAGTAGATGAGCATCGATAATAAGGTGAAG
>DATJDT010000195.1:0-10954 GCA_035497275.1 Pedobacter sp. | reverse complement strand
AGTGAATGTTTTAGATGTTCAAACTCAATTTAGCTATGTTCCAACCTTGTCTTATACTTCATTTTTTGTAGAAGATAGGCAAGGAAAGGGAGATATTCTAACTTTTGAAGATAATTTGGGGGCTGTTGAGCCAGATAAGGCAAGAATACGCTTTGTTAATTTGAGCCCCTATTTTTCAAATGCAATTAATGTATCGTTGGGCAAGGACGAGCTTTTAGTTAATTCTTTGCCTTTTAAGGAGGCTTCAAGTTATTTTATGATACATGCAGGAGAAAGGATTGGCGTATCAGTTCTTGGAACTGGAACAATTAAATATGCTGCTGGTGAGGAATTTGAAGCTGGTAAAAATTATACCATTTGGATAGGCGGGTCTGCCAATTCAACTTTAAGCATTAATAAAATTACTTACAATTAACATCAAATTTTCAAATTACATAGGCTAATCAAAACGATATGTCTACTTTTGTGAAAAAATATAAATTTTGGAATTACTACAACAACTCATAGACTTTATTCTTCATATCGATAGGCATCTTGCTGAAATTGTTAACGAATATCATACTTTAACCTATCTCATTTTATTCCTTATTATTTTTGCTGAAACAGGCTTTGTAATTACTCCCTTCTTACCAGGTGATTCTTTGCTTTTTGCAACGGGAGCCTTAATAGCTGGCGATAAAACAGATTTAAGTATTTGGTTAATGTTTTTTATATTAACTGCTGCGGCAATTTTAGGCAACACTTTAAATTATAAATTGGGGAGTTTTTTGGGTGCTGGAGTATTTAAAGAAAAAAATAAAATACTAAAGCTTGAATATTATCACCAATCTCACGAATTTTTTGAGAAGCATGGTGGTAAAGCCATTATTTTTAGCCGTTTCTTACCTATATTCAGAACTATTGCCCCATTTGTAGCAGGTATTGCAAAAATGCCTTTTGGCAGATATACCACATTTAACATTATTGGAGGGGTAACATGGATCTTTAGTTTACTATTTGCTGGTTATTTATTAGGCCAAATCCAGTGGTTTAAAGATAATTTTGATATTGTGATCGTGTTAATTGCTGTAGTTACTTTTGTTCCTGCAATTTATGCCGCGATAGCTAGCAAGTTTAGGAAAAAAGTTGTGGAAGAGGTAGTTGTACCTAAAGAGGATTAGCATTTTTTAATTTTCTCGTCCAATAATTTTTCCTTGTGAATATTTCTTTTCTGCTAAGGCTAATTGTTTCTTTTCGTTCGTAGTTAAATCTATTTTGATAAGGTCTTTTAATTTGGGTTGTCCTGCATCAATCCAGGCAGAATACCAAAATGAGCCAACATTTAGGATAGCAGTACGCATTCTTTTTTCTACCATTCCCTTCATTTTATCTTGATAGGCTTTGGAATAGGCCGAGGAGTATTGCTTTAATAGATTATTGCCTCGTTTGGAAAAGCTATACTTTTGGTCGGCTGGAAAGGAACGGTTCAATTCAGCCTCAAATTGAAGTACGGTATCAACCGAAGCATGAGATTGTTTAACCATTGCCCAGGCTGCCTTTAGTGGGTTTTCGAGGTATACAGCTTTACCAATGATCAAGTTATAATTCCCCGCGAAAAGTTCGGGTAGTCTACTTTCCCAAAAGGCATGAATGCCTGCTTGATTGGTTAGCTGACCATTGTGGTTATGTGTAGTATGTAACGGAACGTGAGCATCGCCTATATAATGACCTAAGTCGGCCGAATATTTTAATATTTTTAGTCAATCCCGATTTTTGAATGCTTTTACCAAGCTATAATACGTTCGCTCAATTTGCCATGGAACTATGCCGTTTGAATTTAATTTTTTCTGTCCATACTTAGCTAAGGCCATTGTCCATTTTTCTGGGATGCTATCAATATTCTTTTCATAGTTTTCTACATCTAAGTAATGTCTAGGTGCTTCAAGGGTATCGATATACCTTCGTTTATCAGGATCTACTGCATGCTCAATAATATAATTGCTTCCAGCTTTATAAAAATTAAGCATTTCAATAGGTAGGGTGAAAATGGCCAACTGATTAATTCGCTTATGGGCAAAAAAGCCCCAAGAGGTACAAAGTATGAGAGGGATGATTAACAAGCATATCATTGTTAATCGTTTCATAATTGAAATTAGTCAAATAATTTCAGATCCTCTATGTATGTTGAAAAGTTGATTTTTTAAAGCTTTTTTGCCTCATTCCAATATACATCCATTTCTGCCAGGGTCATATCCTGTAAGGCTTTGCCATTTTCTTTGGCTTTGCCTTCAAGAAACTGAAATCTTTTAATGAACTTTTTGTTGGTTTTTTCCAATGCATTTTCAGGATTGATATCTATAAATCGGGCATAATTGATTAAAGAGAAAAGTAAATCGCCAAATTCACCTTCTGCTTTTTCCTTGTCGATGTTTTCATTTTCGGCAACGTTAAACTCGTTTTTAAATTCTTGCAGTTCTTCTTCAACTTTTGCCCAAACTTGCTCTTTTTCGTCCCAATCAAAACCAACTCCTCGAGCCTTTTCTTGAATGCGACTTGCCTTAACTAAGGCCGGTAGGGATGAGGGAACTCCGCCCAATACCGATTTATTTCCTTCTTTTAGTTTAAGTTGCTCCCAATTCCTTTTAACATCCTCTTCATCATTTACAATCACATCTCCATAAATATGGGGGTGTCGACTAATTAGCTTATCACAAACCCCATTTAAAACATCAGTAATAGTAAAATCATTGGTTTCACTTCCAATCCGGGCATAAAAAACTAAATGCATCATTATATCGCCCAATTCTTTTTTGATTTCATCCATATCCCCTTCCAAAATAGCATCCGAAAGCTCATAGGTTTCCTCAATGGTGAGGTGTCGTAATGTTTCCATGGTTTGTTTCTTATCCCATGGGCATTGGGTGCGTAGCGTATCTAATACGTTTAGTAATCGAAGAAAAGCAGTATCTGGTGTTAAGGCAAATGGTGGTGGACTATTAACAGGCATATATAAATGTTTTAAATGTAAAGAGGGTTAATTATTCAGCCTCTTCCAATTTTATTTTTTTAGTAATTTGATAAGTTCGACGTTTTCTTGGCTTCTTCTCTTCTTCTCCCAATAATATTCCCCATGGTTTTAGCCCTTCAACACGCTCGAAGATAATTTTTAGCATCGCCATAAAGGGAATACATAGAAACATACCAGCTATTCCCCATATCATTTCGCCAATAATAATGCCGATGAAGGCAAAAAGGGCATTAATTTTAACTTTAGATCCAACCACTAGGGGCATTAAAATGTTTCCATCAATGGTATGCAATCCAATAAAAGCAAAAACTACAAATAATGCCTTTGCAGCGCCAGCTGTTGCGAAGGTAATTAATGTGCTAATCAATAAGGCTGTAGAAATCCCTAAATAGGGGATGATGTTGAAAATTCCGGTAATTAAGCCAAGTAGGATAGCATATTTTACATCCAGGAAAGTAAGGGTTATCATCATTAAAAATGTAACGATTACCATTTGAATAAATAAGCCAGAAACATATTTTCTGATCACTTGCTGAATTCCTTTTACAATCTCTGCAACTTTTGTTTTATGCTCTTCTGCAAAAACAGTTGTCAAAAAGGTGAATAATAACCTTCTATAGTTAAGGATAAAAAAAGTAAATAATAAAGTAAAAGCTAAGAATAATAAACTGGATGACAGCGTTAAAAGTGTGCTGCCAATTACAACTGCACTTGTTGCTAAAGCTTTTTCAGCTCCATCGGTGAGATAGCTTTGTTGTTTTGTGCTATTGATATGGAAACTTTTAGAGATCCAATGTTGGATGTCTAGAAATGCTATTTTAACTTGTTTTACCAGCAAGGGCCAGTCTGCCCATAATTCACTTAACTGACTAGCCAAGAAATAAAATAAGGCATAAATAATCGCAATCATCATGATAACTGACGTTAGCGAAGCGATACTTCTTTTAAATCTAAGGCGTACTTCCAAAAAATTTGTTAGCGGTAATAATAAAAATGCCATCAATAAAGAAAATAACAGTGGCGATAGCAAAGTTTTACCGAGGATAGCTAAATAGCCGAGCATCAGTATGCTTAGCAAGACTAATGCTAATTTGGCAACAAAAGGCAATGTAATTTCTTTCATAAGGCTTCAGATTTTATTGCTCTCAACATTTCTCTTTTACCAGGAGCACCTGGAAGTTTTTCTATTTTTAAGCCACAACCCTTAACCGCTCTTTTTAAATCACCGGTAATAGCATAAGTCACGAATATACCATTTGGCTTTAAGAAGTTACAAGTATGGGCAATCATTTCATTCGTCCACATTTCTGGTTGGTGACGAACGGAAAATGCATCATAATAAATTAGGTCGAACGTTGGTGTACTCTTTACATCTGCTAATTTGGAGATTAGTATTTGCAAATTACAATTTGACGTTAATTTTTGTTGCTCATTTAAGCAGGCTTCATAATTATTGATAAAGGACGTCCAAACAGCTTGCGGAACATATTGCGCATAGCCGGTTTCTTGAATTACGGAGGTAGCTAGAGGATAGGCTTCAATGCCTGTGTAATTTAGGTTAATAAGGTTTTCTTCAGCATAGGCCAAGCTCATTAAAAAATTTAATCCAGTACCAAAGCCAACTTCTAAAATATTAACCGCTCTTTCTGGTTTTTGACTAATAGCATAATCCAAACCAGCATTGATAAATACATGCTTACTTTCTTGCAAGGCGCCGTGAGCCGAGTGGTAATGCTCTCCTATAGTTTCGTTAAATAAGGTGTTCGACCCATCAGCCGTTTGCGTAAGAATGTTCATGTTTCAAAAATAAGTTTTTAATCCTTAATCTTTGCTCCTCTATTCTTGCTCCTTGTGCACCTACAACCTTTGTTCCTTGCTCTTTGTTGTTTTATATTTACAGTTAAATTTTGAAATAATGGATATCGAAAGCTTTAGAGAATTTTGTTTGAGTTTGCCTGGAACTACAGAAGGTATTAAATGGGGCCACCTTTGTTTTATGATCGAGGAGAAGATGTTTATTATTATTGCTATTGACGAAGGAAATAGTTTTTCTACCAAATGTACGCCTGAAGAATTTGATGTATTAACGGCTCGTGAGGGTATAAATCAGGCACACTATATGGCTAAAAGGCAATGGGTGATGATAGCTAATTTAGAGGTGCTAAATGAGACTGATCTTAAGCAGCGAGTACTTACTTCGAGAGCGCTGGTTTTAAGCAAATTGCCTAAGAAAATCCAAGAGAAATACAGTTAAAAATCGTCATTGCGAGGTACGAAGCAATCCTAAAGATCTGTAATAAGATATGTATGAGATTGCTTCGTACCTCGCAATGACGCGATTTTTACGTGGTCAACTTTACCACAATCTAATTCTATCTTCTGGTTTTTTGTATAACTTATCGCCTGGTTTAACATCGAATGCTTTATACCAAGCATCCATATTTACTGGGGCGCCAATTGTTCTATAAGGGCCCGGCGAATGTGAATCTGTTTTGATCAGCTGTGCTGCCGCTTCATCTAAGATATTTCCTCTCCAAACTTGTGCCCATGATAGGAAAAATCTTTGATCTGGTGTAAATCCATCAATTTTTTCATTGCTTTGCCCTTGCTTAGTCATTTTAAATGCCGTATAAGCAGCATTTAATCCTCCCAAGTCGCCAATATTTTCGCCCATAGTTAATTTACCCAAAACATGGATGGTATCTACAACTGTGTAAGCACTAAATTGATCGCCCAATGCTTTTGTTTTTTCATTGAATTTTGCACGGTCCTCGTCAGTCCACCAATTTTTAAGGTTACCATCTTTGTCGTATTGACTGCCGGTATCATCAAAACCATGGCTCATTTCGTGACCAATTACTGCGCCAATTCCTCCATAATTTACAGCATCATCTGCTTTTGGGTCAAAAAATGGGAATTGTAAGATTCCTGCAGGGAAAACAATTTCGTTCATAGTTGGACTATAAGATGCATTTACGGTAGGTGGGGTCATACCAAAACGCGTACGGTCCACAGGTTTTCCTAATTGTTTAATGTTTTCGTTATATGCCCACATGCCAGCATTTCGTAGGTTTTGAAAATAGGTTGTTCTCTTAATTTCTAGCCCATCATAGGTTTTCCATTTAGTGGTATAACCTACTTTTGGCGTAAAAGCGTGCAGTTTTTCTAAAGCCTTTTGCTTCGTTACATCACTCATCCATTCTAGGGCGTTAATCCTAATTTCAAAGGCCTTGCGTAAATTTACGATCATTTGATCCATCCTAACTTTTGCATCAGGTTTAAAATATTTGGCAACATACAGCTGACCTAGTAATTCGCCAATAGTGCGATCGGTTAAGGCCGACATAGTTTGCCAACGAGGGGTTTGAACTTTTTGTCCTGTTTGCGCTTGAGTAAAGGCAAAACTAGCTTTAACGAATGGAGAACTTAAATTATTCGCAGATCCTTTTAAAATATTCCATGATAAATATGTTTTCCAGTCCTCTAAAGGAACAGTGCTCAACATGCCGTTTAAGCTTTTAAAGAAAGCCAATGAGTTTACCAAAACGGTATCTTGTCCTGTAATTTTCAATTTGGGCATCAATGCACTCCAATTAATGTTTGGAGTTACTTTATTGAATTCTGTAACGGTTAATTTGTTATAGGTTTTATATTGATCTCGCATTTCGATGCGGCTCATTTGTGCTTCAGCAAAGGCTTTCTCTAAGCTAAAAACCACGTTAGCCTTTTGCTTAGCCTCGGCATCAGAGCTCCCTGTTAGGTTAAATAATTTAACCATATATTCATGATAGGCAGCTCTAATCCGCTTGCTTTGTGGGTCGTCTTTTAGATAATAATCTCGATCACTTAAAGTGGTTCCACCTTGTGAGATATTTACTACATATTTGGTCACATTTTTTCGGTCTTGTCCAACACCAAAGCCGAACATTGGGCTACCAATTCCAGAGGTACGCATGTAGGCAGTATGATCTAAAAGGCCTTGTATATCCTTAATTTGCTTAATTTTTTCGAGGTCAGCTTTGATAGGTGTAAAACCTAGTTTTTCGATCGTCATGCTATCCATTGCTGCGGCATAGAAATCACCAACTCGTTTACTTACCGAACCAGGTGCCGCAGTTTTATCCTTAGCGGCAGTTTCTACTAGGCTTCTAACAGCTTGGGCATTGAATTCGCGAAGTTCATTAAATGATCCCCATCTCGTTTCTTTTGGAGGAACAGGGTTTTTCTTAATCCAAGTTCCGCTGGCATATTGATAAAAATTATCTCCAGGTTTAACACTTAAATCCATGTTAGCTGGATCAATATATTTTTTTGGAGCCATTTGTGCGGATACAGTCAGGCTACTCGCTACAATGCCGAAAACAGCAAAGTAATTTTTGATTTGGTTCATGAAAATATAGATTAGGTTTTGATTCAATATTTAAGGATGAAATTAAATATTAATGGCCTAATTAAAACAACATCATAGAAATATTACTTGTTAAACCAATTGTAAATCCTACGAAGCATATGGAAGTTGAAGAGAGACAATCTGAAAGATTTCATCTGTTAATGATTTATATACCTATAAACATCATTTTGAGGAATTTATTGTGAGTGGATAAAATTTTCACCTTATTTGCTTATTTTTGTAATCCACACAATTTTTCATGAGCATATCTACTAAATACAATCCTACCGAAACCGAAGATAAATGGTATAGTTACTGGCTTTCTAAAAAGTTTTTTCATTCAGAACCTGATGAGCGTGAACCATATACAATTGTGATTCCTCCGCCAAATGTTACGGGAGTGTTACATATGGGGCACATGCTTAATAATACTATTCAAGATGTATTGATTCGGAAGGCTCGGATGCAGGGGAAAAATGCATGTTGGGTTCCAGGTACGGATCATGCTTCGATTGCTACAGAAGCAAAAGTAGTTGCTATGCTTAAGGAAAGAGGGATTAGTAAAAAAGACCTCAGCCGTGAAGAGTTCTTGGCCTATGCTTGGGAGTGGAAGGAAAAGTACGGAGGTATAATTTTAGAGCAATTAAAAAAACTTGGCGCAAGCTGTGATTGGGATAGAACACGTTTTACCATGGACGATGATTTATCAGATGCGGTAATTGACAGTTTCATTCATTTATATAAAAAGGGTAATATTTATCGAGGCATACGCATGGTAAATTGGGATCCTTCAGCAAAATCCGCGGTTTCTGACGAAGAGGTAATTAGAAAAGAAGTTAACTCGAAATTATATTATATCAGGTATCAAGTATCGGGTAGCGAGCACCAGGATGATTCGGAGTTTTTAACAATAGCGACTACTCGCCCTGAAACTATCATGGCCGATAGTGCAATATGTGTTAATCCAAATGATGAACGTTATTTTCATTTGCATGGCAAGAAGGTATATGTTCCATTAATTAATCGTGAAATTCCGTTAATCTTAGATGATTATGTAACGATGGATTTTGGTACAGGATGTTTAAAAGTAACTCCTGCACACGATTTAAATGATTACGAATTGGGCATTAAGCACCAGTTACCAGTAATTGATATTTTAAATGATGATGGTACCCTCAATGATAAAGCCGAAATTTTAATTGGTGAGGATCGCTTTATAGCTAGAAAGAAAATTGCTAAAATGCTCGAAGAAAGTGGGCATTTGGAAAAAGTTGAAGATTATAAATCGCAAGTAGGCTACTCTGAGAGAACCGATGCAGTTATTGAACCTAAATTATCATTACAATGGTTCAGTAAAATGGATGAGTTAGCAAAGCCGGCACTGGCTGATGTATTGAATGGAGAAGTAAAGCTAATTCCAGAGAAATTTGTAAACACCTACCGCCACTGGATGGAGAATGTGAAGGATTGGTGTATCAGTAGGCAACTATGGTGGGGCCAAAGAATTCCTGCTTGGTATTTTCAGCATGAAGCTCCAGTAGTTGCTAAAACAAAGGAAGAAGCGATTGAGGAATTGATTAACCGTTCTGCGGAACGAAGCGCGTTTTCTGAAGAGGAAAAAGCAGGGTTTAGGGCCCAAGCAAGTGAATTTATTACGCAGGATGAGGATGTAATGGACACTTGGTTTTCTTCTTGGCTATGGCCAATTTCTGTTTTTGATGGATTTAAAAATCCTGATAATCTGGAGATCAATTATTATTATCCGACAAATGATTTAGTGACAGCGCCCGAAATTTTATTTTTCTGGGTAGCTAGGATGATTATGGCTGGCCATGAATTTAGAGGTCAAAAGCCATTTACCAATGTTTATCTTACAGGAATTGTAAGGGATAAATTGGGTAGAAAGATGTCTAAGTCACTAGGTAACTCTCCCGATCCAATTGGTTTGATTGAGAAATATGGAGCAGATGGTGTAAGAGTTGGTATGTTAATGTCATCGCCTGCAGGAAATGATTTGATGTTTGACGAAGCTTACTGTGAACAGGGAAGGAATTTTGCCAACAAAATTTGGAATGCTTTCCGCTTGGTAAAAGGGTGGGAAGTTGATGACAATTTAATTAACCCTAATCAGCAAGCTATTGCCTGGTTCGAAAATCGTTTAAATGAAGCACTAGCTGAAATTGAAGCTAACTTTAAGCAATATCGATTATCTGAAGCTTTAATGGCTACCTATAAATTAGTATGGGACGATTTCTGTGCTTGGTATTTGGAAATGGTTAAACCTGTTTATCTTCAACCTATTGATGCAGAAACAAAACAGATCAGCATTCATTACTTCGAGCAAATTTTAAAATTATTGCACCCATTTATGCCTTTCATTACCGAGGAGCTTTATCACGACGAACTTTTTGGCCTGCGCGACGAGATGGATTGCTGTATTGTTGCTCGTTATCCAGAAATTGGAAGTATAAATGAAGCTTTGCTGAAAGATGCTGAATCAATTAAGGAATTGATTTCAGAAATTAGAAATGTTAGAAATGTTCGTCAAATTTCTCCAAAGGAGGCTTTGCCTTTAAGTATTAAAATTAATTCGGAGGTAGATTATGAAAAATGGTCGAATATTGTCTTTAAGTTGGCCAATATTAATGAGCTAACCTTAGTAAACGAAAAAATTGCCGGAGCAGCTAATTTCATGGTCGGTAAGGATGAGTTCTTTATCTTGTTAAACGAGAATATAGATTTAGAAGCCGAGCGAGATCGTTTGACTAAAGAATTAAGCTATTTGCAAGGCTTCTTGAAATCTGTTGATGCAAAATTAAATAACGAGCGTTTTGTTCAAAATGCAAAGCCAGAAATTATTGCAAACGAGCGTAATAAGAAGGAAGATGCTGAGTCTAAAATTAAAATAATAACAGAAAGTTTAGCGGTTTTAGAAGGATAAATATGAAGAAATTAATATTTTTATTCGCAATTGCCCTGTTAATTGCGTGTGCGCCTAAAGAGGCAGAAACGGTAAAAACACAAATATTTCTTGAGCAAAAGCTAAGTGAGTTTATAGCCGGTAATCCAGATTGGACTAAAGACGAAGCTACAGAAAAGGAAACTACAGAAAAGTTCAAGCATAAGTTAATTAACTTGAGCAATGAGGCCGATTTCTTAAAAGATATGCCATTGCAACTTAAGGAAATTAAGGATACTTCCATTAATGAGATCCGTACAAAGATTGCTACGTTTAAAGCATATGGCGATACAAGTAGGAATAAAACCTCATTGTTAAATTATGTGCAACTTCAAATCACTGGGATTATATCAGACGCCCAGTCAAATGAGTTAAAAGTAGCTAAAAAATATACCATTTCAGGCTCGCTACATAAGCAAGGTAAAAGGGGAGATGTTAAATTTATTCATGTTGCCGATTTTAAAGGATACGATTTAGGAAAGTACACTTTTTTAATAACTGGATTTAAACCGCTTTAATTATTTCAGGAACGTTTGCGTAAATAAAATACCTTTCTAACTATAAACTATGATTTTTAAATCATAATATTGAAATAGCG
>DATJDT010000194.1:0-7733 GCA_035497275.1 Pedobacter sp. | reverse complement strand
TACTGCTTTCGGCGCTCTACGATCTGAGTTACCTTCACGTAAAACTGGGTTAACTGCAGAACCTAACACTTTACCGTATTTAGCTTTAATGCTTTTTTCTTCTTCAGTTTGCGCATTTTCAGGATAATTTGGCAACGCATAACCTTGTGCTTGCAATTCGGTAATGGCTCCTACCAATTGAGGAATAGATGCAGATATATTTGGAAGCTTAATGATATTAGCCTCTGGTGTGGTAGCCAGCTGACCAAGCTCAGTTAATGCATCCCCTATTTTTTGATCGTCTTTTAAATATTCTGGAAAGTTTGCTAAAATTCTTCCTGCCAATGAGATATCTCTAGTTTCTACATCAATTCCTGCCGAAGCTGTAAAAGCCTGAACAATAGGCAATAATGAATACGTAGCCAACATTGGCGCCTCGTCTGTTTTGGTGTAGATTATTTTCGAAGTATTGGACATAATTTATGGTGTTTCTTAAAATTGCCTAAAGATAAAATAAACCAATGAAATTAAAGCCATTGAATTGTATATTCGCTATGAAGTGAGCCTAAAAACACCCTTATGATATCAAGTGAACATCTTATTTTAAAACCGCTCTCCCATGATCAATTAGTCATGTACATTAAAAATGATAATTCATTGGAAACAGCGCTTAAGCTAAACCCAACTCGCAAAATAATTTCTCCCGAATTAAAGGAAGCCCTTGAAGAGACCATTTTGCCAAACGTAGCCGATCCCTTAAAAAATCATCTCTTTTCTACGCTATGGAGCATTATTTTAAAAGCTGAAAATAAAATGATAGGTGATATTTGTTTTGTAGGCGAGCCCGATGACAAGGGAGAAGTAGAAATTGGCTATGGTACCTATGAAGATTTTAGAGGAAAAGGTTATATGACCGAAGCAGTGGGATGCCTAATTGAATGGGCAAAAAAGCAAGGCAATGTAAAATCTATCTTTGCGCAAACTGCAAAAGACAATCCAGCATCCTATAGCATCTTGAAAAAAAACAATTTTGAAAAAGTTGGAGAGGATGATAATTTATTGAATTGGCGGTTAATCCTTATTCCTTAAAACCAATAAACAAGTTACTTTAATTTCTGTTTATTAAAGGAATAATGTAGCTAAATTTACCTTATGAAAAATCACTTCTTCAGCATATCGACCCTATCTGCAATCTTTTTATTAAGCACTAGCGCTTGCGGTCAAACTACTCCCGCTAAAACGGTTAAAACCGGGGCGGGTAAAACAATTACCTTGCCCGAAGCCGACACAAAAGCTAGCAAAATAAATTTCAGCAAGGTAGTGGCCTGGCCAGCGGGCAAAACACCAGTCGCCCCTGCTGGGTTTATTGTTACCAAGTTTGCCGAGGGCATGAAAAGTCCCAGGAATATTGTGGTGGCCCCAAACGGCGATATAATCGTGGTGCTTTCTAATTCACAAAGAACAAAAATTGAGCAAGCAGCCAATATTATTACCGGGAAAGCTCAATCTGAAGTACAGGGTAAAAGTGTAAATACCGTAATGTTATTTAGAGATGCAAACAAAGATGGCAAACCAGAAGTTGTTTCTACATTTTTAACCGGTTTAAACCAACCCTATGGAGCAGCGTTTATAGGCAATTCATTTTATGTTGCCAATACCGATGGCGTATGGAAATACCCTTACAAAGCAGGAGATATTAAAATTACTGGCGAAGGCAAGAAGATTTTAGACTTGCCAGCTGGCGGTTATAACAATCACTGGACAAGGAACTTGATCGTTAATGCTGCCAAAACCAAACTATATGTTTCGGTAGGCTCTGGTAGTAATGTTGCCGAGAAAGGTTTAGATAATGAAATAAGAAGAGCAAATATTTTAGAATTTAATCCAGATGGTACTGGCGAAAAAATTTATGGCAGTGGGTTACGTAACCCGGTTGGCATGGCTTGGGCTCCGGGCACCAACGCATTATGGACAGCTGTTAACGAGCGTGATGGCTTGGGCGACGACCTAGTTCCCGACTATATTACCAGCGTAAAACCGGGTGCTTTTTACGGTTGGCCTTTCTCTTATTTCGGGCAAAATGAAGATCCTCGAATGAAGGGACAAAACCCTGCATTGGTAGCCAAAGCACTAGTGCCTGATATTCCAGTTGGTGCACACACGGCATCTTTAGGTTTGGCTTTTTACACTGCTAAAAAATTCCCTGCCAAGTACCAAGGTGGTGTATTTATTGGGCAACATGGCTCATGGAACCGCTCAGAGCTTGTTGGGTATAAAGTAGCCTTTATTCCTTTTAAAAATGGGAAACCAACCGGTCCGCTAGAAGATTTTTTAACCGGTTTTATAAAAGATGAAAAAGAGGTTTATGGCAAACCCGTTGGCGTAGCTGTAGCACAAGATGGTTCATTGTTGGTAGCTGATGATGTTAGTGGCATTATATGGAGAGTTGCTGCAAAATGATTTTAAAATCAAGTTTAACCTTCTTATTCAGCTTATCACTTCTTCATTCTTTTGCACAAAGCAAAGTCGACACGGTAAAAAAGCTAAACGAAATTACTGTGAAGGGCTATTACAATCGCCAGCCTTTATTACGGTCTGTTAGCGCCGTTAATTTGATAGATTCTTCTCAATTCAACAATCAAAATCCAGCTTCTTTAGTTGGTTTAGCCAATACAGTTACCGGCGTACGCATGGAAGAACGATCGCCAGGCAGTTACCGTTTTTCTATACGCGGAAGCTTATTGCGCTCTCCATTTGGCATTAGGAATATTAAAGTTTATGTAGATGATTTTCCATTAACCGATGCTGGGGGAAACACCTATCTTAATTTACTCGATATAAAAAGTGTGAGTGCCATAGAAGTGTATAAAGGTCCCGAAGCAAGCATTTTTGGTGCAAATACTGGCGGGGCAGTACTGGTCAACACAAGTACGCTCGATCAAAACAACATCGAATTAGGAATGTCTTTAGGCTCCTATGGCCTATTTAAGCAGCATGCAAGTGTAACACAAATTCACAAAAACTACCGTTTTAACGTCATCCAAGGTTATCAAAAAAGTGATGGTTACAGGGCAAACAGTACTTTAAAAAGGAACTTTGTTCAAACTTCACAGCTTTGGAACTACACGCCAAAAGGCCAATTAAAGGCATTGTTTTTTGTAAGCGACCTATCTTACCAAACCCCTGGCGGCTTAACGGCAGCACAGCTAGCACAAGACCCTAAAATGGCCAGGCCAGCCACGGCAACTTTACCCAGTGCCATAGCTCAAAAAGCTGCTATTTATAACAAAACTATTTTTGGCGGCTTATCCAATTCCTATGCCTTCAGCGCCAATTTAAAACATGTAATAGCCCTATTTGGCTCCTATACGGATTTCAAAAACCCCTTTATCACTAATTACGAAAAACGGTATGAACATAACCTAGGCTTACGCACCTTTTTAGCTTATTCCCTTAGCCAAACAAATTTAAGTTTAAATACCCAAATTGGTTTTGAGTCGGCTTCAGCAGGTAGTAAGATCAGCAACTTTAACAACGCCGGTGGCAATGCTACTTCCTTACAAGCGAAAGACGACTTAACTGCGAGGCAAACCTTTGCCTTTTTAAAATTCAATCTCGATATCCGTCAACGCTTTTTAATTGAACTAGGCACAAGTTTAAACTTTTACAATTACCGTTACCAAAGCTATTTCCCTACAGCTGTAGCGCAAAAAAAGGAGAAATTCGCCAACCAGCTGATGCCTAAAATAGCTTTTTCTTATTTGGTTAATCCTCTTTTGGCTGTTAGAGGTACGCTAAGCAAAGGTTACTCTCCTCCTACCATTGCCGAAGTAAGATCTTCGGATAATTTGGTCAATGTAAACCTACAGGCAGAATATGGGTGGAACTATGAACTTGGCTTACGTTTAAAAACGGCAAACAATAGACTTTATGCAAATGTAAATGCTTTTTCCTACCAGTTAAAAGATGCTATTGTAAGAAGGTTAAACCAAAATGACACTGAATATTTTATCAATGCAGGTGGTACAAAACAAGATGGTATAGAAGTTGAAGCTATGGGTTGGCCTATCCCTTACCATAAACAAAGTTTTTTAGCCAGTTTGCAAATACGAAGCAATTATACCTATAGCAATTTCAGGTTTCAAAACTTTGTAAATGCCAATAACAATTATAGCGGCAACAAATTAACCGGTGTACCCGATCACAATTTCGTAAACAGCGCAGAATTTACATTTAAGAAAGATATTTTTCTTTTTGCGCAACATAATTATGTTACGGCGCTCCCCTTAAACGACGCAAATACGGCAGAGGCTAAAGCCTATCACTTAATGGAGCTTAAAACAGGCATCAAAAACTTAGCTTTTGGAAAAGTTAAGGCAGATCTATTCGCTGGTATAAATAATTTACTTAATACAAATTATAGTTTGGGTAATGACCTCAATGCCGTTGGCGGTAGATATTTTAATCCTGCAGCAAAAATTAATTACTATTTTGGTTTTCTTATAAAATTATAAAAATCAATTTTGTTACATTAGTCCTTGCATCTACTTAGTTAAATTAACTAGATTCAGTTTCTAATTTTATTAAAACCAAATATGTCGCAGTATATCCTATCCCTCGATCAAGGGACTACCAGTTCAAGAGCAATTATTTTCGATAAAAAAGGTGAAGTTATAGCCGTTGCCCAAAAAGAGTTTACGCAGATTTTTCCCCAATCCGGTTGGGTAGAGCACGATGCTTTAGAAATCTGGTCGTCGCAGGCCGGAGTAGCTGCAGAAGCAACCGTGAAAGCAGGGATCAATGGCAAGAACATCGCTGCGATGGGAATTACCAATCAGCGCGAAACTGTGATTGTTTGGGATAAAAATAATGGCAAACCAATTTACAATGCAATAGTTTGGCAAGATAGAAGAACTGCTGCCTTTTGCGATGAATTAAAGCAAGCTGGAAAAGAAGAGCTGATCAGCAGTAAAACAGGGTTAATTATAGATGCCTATTTCTCGGCTACCAAAATAAAGTGGATGTTGGATAATGTGCCTAATGCACGAGCGGAAGCCGAAGCTGGCAATTTAATTTGCGGAACGGTTGATACTTGGTTGATCTGGAATTTTACCAAAGGCGAATTGCATGTAACCGATGTAACCAATGCTTCGCGTACCCTGCTCTTTAACATTCATACCATGGCCTGGGACGATGAATTATTGGAATTATTTACCATTCCGAAAAGCATGTTACCTACCGTTAAGCAATCGAGCGAAGTATACGGCGAAACTAAATCTACGCTCTTTGCTCACCCAATACCTATCGCGGGCATTGCCGGCGACCAGCAAGCGGCTTTATTTGGGCAGATGTGCACCAAGGCAGGGATGGTAAAAAACACCTATGGTACTGGCTGCTTTATGTTGATGAACATTGGCAAAACGCCTAAGCTTTCTAAAAACAATCTCCTAACAACTGTGGCCTGGCAAGTTAATGGCGTAACCGAATACGCATTAGAAGGCAGTATTTTTATTGCCGGTGCTGTGGTGCAATGGTTACGAGATGGTTTAGGAATTATCAAAACCGCAGCAGATATTGAAGAGTTGGCCTTAAAAGTTGAAGATACTGGTGGTGTGTATTTTGTACCGGCCTTTGCTGGTTTAGGTGCACCCTATTGGGATTCGAATGCCCGTGGCACAATTGTGGGTATTAGTAGAGGAACTACAGCCAGTCACATCGCTCGTGCTGCCATTGAATCAATTGCTTATCAAACCGCTGATGTTTTGAAAGCAATGGAGGCCGATGCTGGCGTAAAAATACAGGAGCTTAGGGTAGACGGTGGAGCAACTGCTAATAATATCCTAATGCAGTTTCAAGCTAATTTATTGAACTGTAAAGTAATTAAACCTAAAGTAGTGGAAACAACAGCATTAGGCGCTGCTTATTTAGCAGGTTTAGCTACAGGCTATTGGAAAGATATTGCCGAGATACAACAACTATGGGAAAGCGATAAAGTATTTGATCCTTTAGCCCAAACAGCCGAAACCGAAAAAGGATTTGCTGAGTGGAAAAGAGCAGTTCGTGCCACGCAAAACTGGAGTAATTCTTAAAGATAAACCAACATTAAAATCATAAAAAATGACACCTATTATTGCAGAATTAATTGGTACAGCTGTCTTGATCCTTTTAGGTGGTGGAGTTGTAGCCAATGTTGTATTAAACGAAACCAAAGGGAATAACAGTGGTTGGATGGTAATTACTACCGCCTGGGCCTTAGCGGTATTTATTGGGGTTACTATTGCTGGGCCTTATAGTGGCGCTCACCTTAACCCTGCTGTAAGTATTGGTTTGGCTATTGCAGGTAAATTTGCATGGGCAGATGTACCTGCTTACTGTGGAGCACAATTAGTTGGCGCTATGTTGGGTGCTACTTTAGTTTGGGTGCTTTATAAAGATCACTTTGATAAAACGACCGATAAAGGTTTGCTTGCAGCTCCATTTGCAACCTCACCCGCTATTCGCAATTTGGCATCTAATTTAGTAAGCGAGATTATTGGCACTTTTATTTTAATTTTCAGTATTTTCTATATTACTGGAGCTGAGTTAAGCGAACCAAAAACACCTATTGGCTTAGGGGCTGTTGGTGCTATTCCCGTTGCTTTTTTAGTTTGGGTAATTGGTTTAGCATTAGGCGGAACAACGGGTTATGCGATTAACCCTGCAAGGGACTTAGGGCCACGTATTATGCATGCGATATTACCTATTAAAAATAAGGGTGCAACGGACTGGAGCTATGCATGGGTGCCAATTTTAGGGCCAATCATTGGGGCTAGTATGGCGGCGCTGTTGTATTTGCAGTTGAAATAAATTGTAAACGTGACAAGTATCTGTTTTAGAAATAATTGAAAATGCCAGCAACCAACAGCTGGCATTTTCGTCGCACTGAACAATTAATCTTCAGCTACAGCCTCTACAGTTCTCGTTACCAGCGAGACTTCGTTTACCACAATTTCGGTGGCATAACGTTTTAACCCTTCTTTGGTGGTATAGGTTTGGCTTGCTAACTTCCCTACAATTGCAATTTCTGCTCCTTTTTTAATCACTTTCACAGCTTCATCAGCCTTTGCGTTCCAGAACACTAAATTAAACCATTGCGTTTGTTTGCTTTCCTCACCATTTTTGTTCCTGTAGTATTCATTAATGGCAACACTTACCCTGGCAACTTTTTTGTTGTTTTCATAAGGTGTTACTAATAAGTCACTACCTGCAAATCCTGTTAGGTGTACACTGTTTTTTAAATTGCTCATTCTCTTAAAGATTAAAGTTTCTAACTATTAACGAACAGCAGCTATCCGACTACCGACAAAACAAAGATGAGGTTCATAAAACAGATTACTCGTATGATAAACATATACATCCGTTTAATAACGGATAAACTTAAAAAAGCATTATTTATATTTATTCGCAATATTTTTTGTAGGTTTAGGGTAATCATCCCATAATTAAAACTCATAATTATGGAACGTTTTTGTTTAGTTTGTAATTCTTTGCTGCAAGGCAGGACCGATAAAAAATTCTGCGATGATCAATGTCGCAGTAATCACCATCACCGATTAAAGGCCGAAGATTATGGCTTTGTAAATCAGGTTAATCAAATCCTCAAAAAAAATAGAAGTATTTTAAAGGCAGCCATCCCTAATGGCAAAATCAAGGTAAATCGCGACAAGCTCTTAATCAAAGGTTTCGATTTTAATTTCCGCACCCATACCTACCTT
>DATJDT010000193.1:0-6159 GCA_035497275.1 Pedobacter sp. | reverse complement strand
TATAGCGCTTATAAAAGTTATTTGTGTTATAGGCATTTTGATCATCGGTTATAAAATTCCCGTCAGATTTGAAATGCTCAATGCTTGCATAATAGCGATAGGCCTTGCCATTACCTGCAACATCAATATTGTAACGTTGTTGAGCACTATTCTTCTTGTAAACCAAGTCTCGCCAGTTGGTATTTGGCTGTAAATAGGGATTATTTGTACCATTTTGATAAGCTGCTATAGTTGCAGCATCATAAAGTGGAATTGAATTGGGGCTGGTATTCTTCTGTGCTTCATTGTATAAATTCGCATAATTTGCTCCAGTAATAAAATTAGGCGTTCTCAAATGCTGTAGAGTCCCATATTGAGCAGTGAAATTCAACTCAAAGGGACGGCTTTCTGAACGGTCTTTTGTAGTAATATAAATAACACCGTTTGATGAGCGTTGACCAAACATTGCAGTAGAAAGTGCATCTTTCATTACGGTAATGCTCTTAATATCATTCGGATTAAAGCTGGTAAACGAACGAACTACCCCATCAATTACAATTAATGGGCTTTGGCCTCGTAAACCAAACGAGGCATTGTCAAAACCGGTTCTTGAAGAAGTTTGAAGCGTATAAAGTCCTGCTAATCGACCAGTCATTACGTTTGAAATATCAGCTACCGGTGTAGTGTTTACATCTGCTGCATAAATTGTAGAGCTACCTGTTAAATTTAATTGTCGGTTAATTGTACCATTCCAAACATTAACGCCTCTTTTTAAATATGGCAAACGAGCGTCCATGATATCTGGCGCGATGCTATCTATTTCCTTTTGCGCTTGTTTTTGTGCAAAAGTAATTTTCGGTGCAAGCATACAAGTTACACTAAAGGTTATACCCAATAATAACTGCAGCGTTACACTAGTTTTATGTGTAA
This sequence comes from Pedobacter sp., assembly GCA_035497275.1. Lineage (GTDB taxonomy): Bacteria > Bacteroidota > Bacteroidia > Sphingobacteriales > Sphingobacteriaceae > Pedobacter. The sequence continues at coordinate 5,250 of DATJDT010000193.1, read as the reverse complement.
AATTTTTAAGCATGTTTTTTTCTTTAATATCAGTTGTTTACTTGTCCCCTAACTAAACCTGCATTTTGCTGCGATGAAGCAACTTGCAAGTAGAGACTTTGGCTCAACAATGAAGTCACAGTAGCCTCATTCAATGCAATCTTGCCTTTGCATTCCCTAGCTGCATTAAAGCTTGGATTTTGCAAATCAATAAGTACTGCGCCATTCTCGGTTGAATTACCTAAAGAAAGTTTAGCAGCGGTAGGACTGTCGCCAGCTGCCAAAGCTTGATCGAAATAGATATAATAATGGAGTTCATTATTATCCATTAAGTATAAAACAGCTACAGCATGATCTGTTCTATTAGCAATTTGTGGAACAACCTTACTTGTTGAAAGGTCTACTTTCCATTCCTTTTTAATAAATACTTCTGAGATGTAATCATCATCCTTATTACATGCTGCCAAAAACATTGAGGCCACCACAAAAAATAAGCAAGCACCTAATGGTACTTTCAATTGGAGTAAAATTTTTTTCATGTTTAATTTGGTTAGTTGGTTTTATTGATTTTCAATTATTCAAAAGTATAGGGGAGCTAAATCAATAAGGTTGAAAATTGTAAAAGAAAGGATAGAAAAACTGCAACATTTCGTCAGTTTCAATAAGTTCAGCTTATATTTAATCCGCGAACTACAAGCATCTCATCAAATAGTATCTTTAAAGCATTTGTATAAATGAAACATTGGCTGCTTTTCATATTTATATTTTTTCTTAGCAGGCTTTGCGCACAAGAACCCATTGTGTTTAATCATTTGTCAATGGAAAATGGCTTGTCCCAAAATTCCGTGATGGCAATTACGCAAGACAAGAATCAGTTCTTATGGTTTGGTACACGTGGTGGATTAAATAGGTATGATGGATATAGATTTAAGGTTTATACAAATAATGAGAATCCACATAGCCTATCTGCCAATTCAGTTGTTACTTTATTAACCAGTCATAGTGGGTCAATTATAGTGGGTACAGAAAATGGGCTAAACTTTTATAATGAACAAACCGATCAATTTACGCGTGCTTTCAATAGTCAATCTTCAACAAGTTTAAGTAGTAGTGCAATTGAGTGTTTGTATGAAGACGCGCAGAAAAACATATGGGTTGGCACCTTGGATGGTTTAAATTTACTCGTTGATCAAAAAAAACATACGTTTAAGAGATTCTATTTTGACAAGCCTAAAGCTGTTACTCGGCTAAATATTATCTTATCTATTTTTCAAGATGACAAACAAAACATTTGGGTAGGAACAGAAGGTGGATTAATAAAACTGTATACTGTTAATGGGGTATATCATTATGAGGTGTATAAACACAATGCTAAAGACCCAAAAAGTATCAGCTCAAATTATGCAAGAAGTATTACGAGTGATAGGGACAAAAATTTATGGGTGGGCACGGATAATGGGCTTAATTTATTTAATTCTAAAGACAAATCATTTATTCATTATCAAAAAGATTTATCAAATAACAATTCCCTTATCAATAATGATATAAGGAAGGTAACCTGTGATAAAACTGGCAAATTATGGATTGGGACGCAAGAAGGAATAAGCATATTTGATCCTTTAACTAAAACATTCTCCAATCATAAGCATCATCCAGAGCTTGCAAATTCACTAAGTCAAAATTCGACCCATAGCATTTTTCAAGACATTAGTGGTTCAATCTATATAGGCACCTACTACAAAGGGGTAAATGTGGTTTATCCTTATGCAACAAAGTTCACTATTTATAACAATAGTAAAGCGCTATCTAGCATTAGTAGTAATATTATAAGCGCAATGGCTGAAGATAAGTATCATAACTTGTGGATCGGAACAGAGGGCGGTGGATTAAATTATTTTAATCGACTAGAAAATACGTTTAGCCATTATTTTGCAAACCCCAGTAACCCAAATGCTTTAAGCTCAAATCTTATTAAAACACTTTATCTCGATAAAGCTGGAAGATTAATTGTAGGCACGCACAGGGGCGGACTATTTGTTTTTGATTCAGTTAAAAAACAGTTTAAAAAAATAATCAATGTAAAAGATGAATACCCAAATGTTGGTACTGCAGAAATTATCGCAATAACAGAAGATAGTTATGGTACTGTTTGGGTAGGCTCTAAAAATGGCCTAACTACGATTTTAGAAGCTAATAATGAATATCTCAACAGAACGGTTAAAAGTCCGATAGAGAAAAAACTTAAAAATAAGTTTGTGCAGGTCTTATTTGAAGATAAATCAAAAAATCTTTGGATTGGGACAATGGGAGGACTCTACACTTACTTTCCGACAACGGGCAAGGTTAAATCTTATTTTAAAACTGCTGATCCAAACAGCTTGAGATCCGATTGGATTAATTGTATTATCCAAACTAAAAAAGGAAATATCTGTGTGGGCACTTATCAGGGTGGTTTAAGTATTTTCAATGCTAAAACTGGAAAATTTAAAAATTATGCTGAAAAAGATGGCCTACCAAACAACAATGTTTTGGGAATCATTGAAGATCAAAATGAAAATCTTTGGTTAAGTACTGACAAAGGCTTATCCAAAATGGAAGTTGTTACCGGAAAATTTAATAACTATACTAAAAGCGACGGCATCGCAGGAAATGATTTTAACTTTAGATCATTTTTAAAAGATAGTCAGGGCCAATTATTTTTTGGAGGATATGATGGGGTAACTTCCTTTAAAGCAGATCAGATTGAGGTTAATCGCCAAGTTGCTCCCATTACCTTTACGGGCCTGAAACTATTTAACCAGCCAGTTTTGGTAAATGGGCCAGATGGATTGCTTAAGCAGGACATCAAAGCAACCAAGAAGCTTATGTTTGAGCACAATAACAACAATTTTAGCTTGGAATTTGCACTGTTGAATTATGTTAAACCAGAAAAAAACAATTATAGTTACAAGCTTTTAGGTTATAACGAAAATTGGATAAACACTAATATCCCAAGTGCAACATATGCAAATCTGCAACCTGGAAGTTATACATTTATTGTTAATGGGATTAACAATGATGGCATAGAGGGAGGAATGCCTGCAACCATTGAAATTAAAATCTTACCTCCTTTTTGGGCAACATGGTGGGCATATTTATGCTACTTTACACTTTTTGGGTGGATATTATTTTTAATCATACGTTACATTTTTGTTCGTGAACGATTGAAAAGAACGGAAGACCTGCAAAGAATGAAATTAAATTTCTTCACCTATATTGCCCATGAAATAAGAACTCCGCTTACGCTTATTATAGGCCCGTTAGAAAACTTATTAACCAGTTCTCAAAATAATCCAGAGCTGCATAAACAGCTAGTTCCGGTTAAACATAATGCCGATCGCTTAATTAGGCTGATTACTGAATTAATGGATTTTAGAAAGGCTGAAACCCATCATCTAAAGTTGCATGTAAGCGAAGACAATATCATTGATTTCATTGATGAAATTTTCCTTTCGTTTAAACATATTGCTCAAGATAAGAATATCAGGTATACATTTATTCATGAGTTAGCTGAGGTGAGGTTATACTATGATAAAATTCAGCTTGAAAAAGTGATGTATAACCTCCTTTCCAATGCCTTTAAATTTACCCAGAACAATGGATATATAACTGTCACTGCTGTAGTACAAGAGGAATATGTAATAATTAGTGTGCAGGATACTGGGCGAGGCATTCCAATTGAAAGTCAGCCAAAGCTATTTAGTGATTACTTTCAGGTAGACGATCAGGATACCAGTCAAATTGGTTCGGGAATTGGATTAGCACTTTCCAAAATCATTATCGAGGCCCACCATGGCGAGATTACTTTTGTGAGTAATCCTTCACATAACAACGAACCTGGGTACACAAATTTCACTGTAAGATTAAAGAAAGGAAAATCACATTTTAAACCAGAACAATTTGAAAACGTTAAGGATCATAAGCAACTGGCTCGCACCTATGCTTATACCTATGATGAAAGCCGGATAAACGACTTAGTTAAGCAAGCTAATTCAACTTCAAAAGAAACAATACTGCTCGTTGAGGATAATGCTGAAATCATGCAATTTATTTCAAAACTTATTTCAAGCCATTACCAAGTTATAGAGAGTTTTGATGGACTTAATGGCTGGGAAACAGCTGTCAAAACACTTCCAGATTTAATAATCTGTGATGTAATGATGCCAAAAATAGATGGTCTTGAACTTTGTCGTAGACTTAAAGCTGATGAGCGAACCAGTCACATTCCAATTATCATACTTACGGCACGCTCTTCCCATATACACCATATTGATGGTTTGGAAACTGGTGCAGATATGTATGTGACCAAGCCTTTCAGCCCCGAGCTATTAATGTTAAATGTCCGCAATTTATTAATGTCTCGACTGGCAGTTAGGCAGCGCTATTTAAAGTACTCGAATTTAGAACCTAAGGATGTTATTTTAAACGCTACAGACGAAGTATTCATGTCTAAACTGTTAGGCTTTATCGATGAGCATATTGCAGATGAAGATTTTGGGGTAGAAGCGTTAGCTTCAAAGATTGGAATGAGTCGCCCTATTTTATATAAAAAAATAAGGATGCTGACAGACTTATCTGTAAATGATTTCGTGAAGTCTATTCGATTGAAAAAAGCGAAGCAATTATTTATGCAGAATAAGTACACTATTTATGAGGTTTCCTACCAGGTGGGTTTTAGTGATCCAAAATATTTTAGCAGGGAGTTTAAAAAACAATTTGGGGAAAGCCCTCGTAGTGTGATGGGGCGGCAGTCTTCAGACGACATTAACAATTAATTAAGCGCTTATTAATTTTTTATTAAATCTTTCTACCCCCTAACCTGCCTTATGCCGTCTATATATTAAAGGGGTTAATCTCACCTTGTTAAAAATATACCTATGGATAACATTGAAGCAAAAAAACTGCTCATAAAATATAGAACTGGAGAATGTACTCCTGAAGAAGTAATGCTGATAGAAAGTTGGTACCTAAATGATAAAGAAGAGGAAGTTGTGATCACATTGGCTGAATTAGATCAAACAAAGGATAAGATTTGGGCCGCGTTACCAGTTCATCAAAGCGTAAAGACTAAAAAACTTTGGTTAGGTATCCCACACACTTATGTGCGTATGGTTGCGGCAGCTATCATTGTCTTATCTGTGTCGATAGGATTATATCTTAATAAGCAAAAAATAAATAATGGTGATGTTGTTGCTGCTGCAAATCATCACATTGTACCGGGCGGCAAAAAAG
>DATJDT010000192.1:0-10120 GCA_035497275.1 Pedobacter sp. | reverse complement strand
TTTTCTTGATCGCCACAAAAGTATCAAAAAGCCCACAGCCAACAGTCCAAGGATGCTCAAGCCTATTTTGGCCCATAATGTTTGATGCCAGGCCGCATAAATGGTAAATGGATATTTGCAAATATGCATTCGTTGTACACTATATCGAATTTGTAACTCATAATCGCCCGGCGAAAGATTCTTGAGCCATACTAAGTTAAAATCAAAATCATTTACTTTCCACCCCGTACTATCGCTGCCCTTTACCAAATTGTATTCAATAATGTTTTTAGACTTAATGATGTCATCTAAATAAAAGATAAGATTGTTCTCAGTGTGACGAAAATCCTTTTTCAACTTGAGCAATGTTGAGTCTTTACTCCAGTCAACAGATTTCCCATTCTCCCTCTGGTTGGTCCATTGCTTTTTAAAAATGCTTAAAAACTCGGGAAGTTGGGAAAATGTAAATACGCCGGTTACTTTAGGTCGCCATTTTACCCAATAGGCAGTTAATGACACTTTAATGCTATCAAGATTATCTGTTTGTCTTACCTCAAAAGTTAAAGCTTTGCCATAATCTCCTTTAAATTGACCTAAGTAAGCGGTCACTTCATCTCTTTTGCTAGAGTCGGCTATTTTAGTCATTATATACGCTTTGGTAAATAATTTCGGCGTTGTCCAAGGCAAAACAACTTTCTTATTGTTCTCTAAAACTCGAAACTGATATTTGTGTACGTTCTCTGCATTAATTCCATTTACGGTTATAATTATTCCGGTAGAGTCGAATATAGGTACAGCAAATATCCCGGCATAGCTATCGTTAGCCTGCTCATACATTTCTGATTTCTGATTAGAATAACTTTTCAGTTGAGGTATTTTTTCCAGCACATGGTAATAATTTACCGCCAGTTTATTGGAGAAAAAAGCCGAAATCAATAAGTTGTTCTGCTTGGAAAGTGTGCCGTTTCGACTGTAAAATGTGTGGGAGAAATATTTACGGATAGAATCGCCATGCTGATCGTTCTCGATAATCGGGTTGACTTTATCAAGGGTCATCTCCAGCTTTTGCGCGTAACAAAAGGCGATAGAAAAGTAGAAAATAGCGAATGTGATCGTTCTACGCATCGGATTCTTTGAGTTTATCTGATTTCAAAGTAAAGGCTTTAAGCCATTGGTTGTATATGAGGATTTGAATCTTGTAACTACTATTTTGAATTTGGTAGTTAAAGTAACATTTGTAAAACCTTAATGTGCTTAAGTTGTTGTAATTGCTTTTTTATATAAATTGCACATAAAACCCAAACAAAATGAAGAAACTTTACCTATTTAGCTTGTTCCTTCTGTTTTTTGCTGCACAGTCTTTTGCACAGAACCAACAGGATTATAGCACAAATGCAATTTTAACCCAAAGGGTTAAGGCGCTAGTTCAGAAATACCCACAATGGGTTAAATCTAAATCTCTCACACAAACACTAGGCGGAAAAGATATTCTGATGCTTACCATCGGATCTGGAAAGACGGAAGGTAAGCCTGCTATTGCTGTTGTTGGTGGTGTAGAGGGCAAGCATCTGCTCGGTGTAGAAATGGCAATTGGTTTTGCAGAAAAACTGCTAGCAGAATCAGGCACAGATAGCATTAAAAAGTTATTGGATAAGCAAACCTATTATGTTTTTCCGAACATGAGCCCTGATGCTACCGAACAATATTTTGCTAAAGTAAGATACGAGCGTAGTGGCAATGAAAATAAAACAGATGATGATCGAGATGGAAAGATAAATGAAGATGATGCGGATGATTTAGATGGAAATGGTAAAATTACTTGGATGCGGATCTTAAACCCCACTGGAAAATATAAACTTAACACCGATGATCCAAGGTCGCTACTAATAGCCGATGCAACAAAAGGAGAGGCCGGTAGATACATTTTATTGCCTGAGGGGATTGATAATGATAAGGATGGTGATTTTAATGAGGATGGCGACGGCGGAGTGCATTTTAATAAAAATTCAAGCTATAACTTTAAAGCATTTGCACCGGGAGCGGGCGAGTATGCTGTTTCTGAAAAAGAAAACCGAGCGTTATTTGATTTCCTTTACGATGCGTTTAATGTATATGCAGTAGTTACTTTCGGCCCAACAAACAATTTATCTACGCCAGTGGCTTTTAATCCGAATGGTATAGCAAAAAGGGTAATTACCAGTTGGTACGACGCTGATGTTAAAGCAAATGCGTTGGTGTCTGATCGATATAATAAAATTACTAAGACAAAAGATGCACCAAAAGCGCCAGGAGAAAGTGGAGATTTTTCACAGTGGGGATACTTTCACTATGGTCGTTTAAGTTTTAGTACCCCAGGATGGTGGGTGCCAAAAGTAACGCCTGATTCAGCTCGCAAAGAGAAAAAATTCGCGAATGACGATGCCGTAGCTTCTTATCTACGTTGGGCTGCGAGCCAAGGAATTACGAATACATTTACACCATGGAAGGCGGTAACTCATCCTGATTTTCCAGGGGAGACAGTTGAGGTAGGCGGGCTAGATCCATTTGTATTGATTAATCCCCCATACAAATTAGTGGATGGTATTGTAACTAAACACACTGATTTTTTAGTTGCCCTAGCGGGGATGGCGCCGAGATTGGACCTTGTGAATATTAAAAGTGAAAAGGTTGCTGATGGTTTAACGCGCGTAACCTTAACAGTGATGAACGCTGGCGATTTGCCTACCTATACTAAAGTTGGCGACCGTAGCTATTTCTTGAAAAAGATTTTGGTAAAGCTGAATACAACTGCCAATCAAACCGTTGTGAGTGGCCGAAAAACGCAAACGATAGAAAGCATTCAGGGAAAAGAGTACAAGGAATTAACTTGGTTGATTAAAGGAAATGGCAAATTGACAATTGATGCCGGCAGTCCAACAACAGGTAGTAAATCTATTGAAGTAACGCTATAATCAGAAAAAGACAAATGAACATAAAACATACTATTCTTCTGGCTGTAATGATATTTTGCGCCGGAATTGTAAAAGCTCAAAAACCAGAGAATCTTTTGGCTGCGGTTGGTACCCCGCCAAATCCGAAGGTACAAGTTAGTTGGAACCGCTATAATGACTATGCCGCCATTACAGATATCTGTAAAAAATTGGCTGCAGCCCATCCAAATTTGGTAAAGCTTGAAGCGATGGGAAAATCGTTTCAGGGGAAAGACCTTTGGGTAATGACAATTAGTGATACCAAGGCAGGAAATGCTGATAAAAAACCAGCGATGTATATTGATGGAAATATCCACTCCAATGAAATTCAGGGGAGTGAGTTTGCCTTATATACTGCATGGTATTTAGTAGAAATGCATGCGGCAGGTAATAAAGCTATTCAATCTTTACTTGCCGAGAAAACATTTTACATTGCCCCAACGATTAATCCAGATGCCCGTGATCATTTTATACATCAGGCAAACACGGCCCACTCACCACGTACCGGATTAATCCCCATTGATAATGATAGAGATGGCGGAACAAATGAAGATGGTTTCGACGATTTGGATGGTGATGGCCATATTGTAATGATGCGTCGAAAAAATGTAAATGGACGTTATAAAGTAGATCCAACAGATAACCGCAGAATGATTTTAGTAGGAGGAGAAGAAAAAGGAGATTACGAATTGCTGGGATCCGAGGGGATCGACAATGATGGTGATGGTTTTGTAAATGAGGATGGTGAAGGAGCGTATGATCCTAATCGGGATTGGGGATGGAACTGGCAGCCAAATTATATTCAAGGCGGCGCCTATAAATATCCGTTTTCATTGCCAGAGAACAGAGCAATAGTCGACTTCGTAATGAAACATCCAAATATTGCCGCTGCTCAATCTTACCATAATAATGGAGGTATGATTTTAAGAGGCCCTGGTGCATTGGAAGATCTAGATACTTACAATGCGCAGGATGTTAGGGTTTACGATGCATTAGGTAAAAAGGGAGAAGAAATGCTGCCTGGTTACCGATATCTTGTGGTGTATAAAGATTTGTACTCTGTTTTTGGAGGCGAATTAGATTGGTTTTATGGAGGTCGAGGAATTTATACGTTTTCTAATGAGTTATGGACTGGCTATTCCATGTATAATAAAACAGATGGCGAAGATAGCCAAAACCAATTGTATACTTTTGACAAAGATCTTTTAATGAAAGATGCATTTGTTGAGTGGCATCCATTTAAGCATCCAACCTATGGCGATATCGAAATAGGTGGATTTAAAAAAACCTATACACGTTTACATCCAGGGTTCTTGTTAGAAAGTGATGCGCATCGTAACATGGCTTTCAGTGTTTACCATGCATATAACACGCCAAAATTAAGCGTAGGAGAAATAGAAGTCGTAAATATAGGTGGAGGATTGACCCAGGTTACTACAATTGTAAATAATGAACGAATGATTCCTACACATTCAAGCCAAGATGTGAAAAACAACATTGAAACGCCTGATATTATTTCCTTAACGGGAGGAACCGTAGTAGCGGGAATGGTTGTTCTAAACCGTGACTTAGGGATTACAACAGAACAAAAAGGTGATCCTGCAAATATCAAAGTCGGCAATATTGCCGGAAATAGCTTCGTTACTGTTCGCTGGTTGGTTAAAGGCGGAACGAAATTTACAGTAAACGTAGTCAGTAAAAAAGGTGGGTCTGCAACAAAATCAAACTAATATGAAACAATATATAATCTCTTTCCTGTTATTGTCGGCCGTTGCTCAAGCACAGCAAGTAGCGCCTTTAACCGTTGAGAAAATAATGCGCGACCCAAAATGGATGGGCGTTGCGCCAACAAACTATAGATGGTCGGCAGATAGTAAAACTGTTTTCTTTAGCTGGAACCCGGAGAGCAAAGAAAAAGAGCAGCCTTATATGGTAAATGTGCTTAGTGGTAAACCAACCTTAACAGACGATAAGAATATTGAGAAGGAGATGGGAAATAGCTATACTTACAATAAAGACCGAAGCTTAGGTCTTTATGAGAAAGGTGGAGATATCTATTTTTATAATTTTAAATCTAAAGTAGAATCTAGATTAACCAATACGGTAGAAAGAGAAACAGCAGCACGCTTTTTATTCAATAACGAAATTGTTTATCAACGTGGCGACAATGTATTTCAACTTAATCTAGCTAACAGTGAACTTAAACAGTTAACTAACTTTGTAAAGGGTAAAAGGCCTGCTAATCCAGAAAGGCCGGTTACAAGCGTTCAAGACTCTTGGTTAAGGACTGATCAAACAGAATTGTTCGATATCATTAAGAAAAGAAATAAGGCAGGCGCAAGGACAGGTGGTTTTGGCGGAGGCGGAAGAGGAGGCTTTAATGCCAACTTTGCGCCTCAGAAAACAATCAAAGCAGTTTATTTGGAAGACAAGCTATTAACAAATATTATAGTTAGTCCGGACGGCAGGTTTGTAACTTATCGCTTAATAACACCAGTAACAACCAATCATTCCATTATTGTTCCAAACTACGTCACAGCATCAGGATACACAGAAGATATTCCCGGTAGAACTAAGGTTGGAGAAACATTAACTACTTCTGAATCGTTTATTTATGACGGGCAAAAAGATAGTTTATACGTTGTTCAAACTGCCAAAATCCCTGGGATTAAAGATTTGCCAGATTACGTAAAGGATTATCCAAAACAATTAGAAGAGCGCACCAAGAAAAATGAAGATAGAAAGATTAATCTTTTAGGGCCAATTTGGAATGAAAACGGTAGCAATGCAATTATGATTGCTGATGCAGCTGACAATAAAGATTTGTGGATCCTAAAGCTGAATGCAACAACTGGCGAAGTAAGTTTGTTAGACAGACAAAGGGATGAAGCTTGGATCGGTGGTCCTGGTGTTGGTGGAAGAAGCATCGGTTGGATAGATGAAAATAGGTTCTACTACCAAAGCGAAGCCACGGGTTATTCGCATGTATACTCTTTTAATATTGCAACTGGTGAGAAAAAGCAATTAACTTCGGGCAAATGGGAAGTGCAAAGTTTGCAGTTATCGAAAGATAAGAAGACTTTTTATTTATCGGGAAATAAAGAACATCCTGGCATTACCCATTTTTATAAAATGAATGTAGAGGGAGGAGATTTTGTTCAAATAACCTCTATGAAAGGCGGTAATGAAATTACGATGTCGCCCGACGAGAAATGGTTAGCTATTAATTACTCTTATATGGATAAGCCATGGGAATTGTACATTCAAGCAAATAAACCAGGTGCTAAAGCAGTGCAGGTTACGAAGTCTACTTCAGCCGAATTCGATTCATACAAATGGCGTCAGCCCGACATGGTTTCGTTTAAAAACCGATATGGCGCTGATGTTTACGCAAGGGTTTATCCAGCAACAAACCCACATCCCAATAAACCTGCAGTAGTGTTTGTACACGGGGCTGGTTATTTGCAAAATGTGCATTACTGGTGGAGCCAATATTTTAGAGAATATATGTTCAACAATATGTTGGCAGATAATGGCTATACCGTAATTGATATCGATTATACCGCAAGCTCTGGGTATGGAAGAGATCATCGTACTGGCATTTACCGCGACATGGGAGGAAAGGATTTATCAGACAATGTAGATGGCGTAAAAATGTTAGTAGAGAAGTATGGTGTTAATCCTAAGCATGTAGGTCTTTATGGCGGGTCATATGGAGGTTTCATCACTTTAATGGGTATGTTTAAGGAGCCGGAGGTTTTTGCGGCTGGCGGCGCGCTGAGATCAGTTACAGACTGGGCACATTATAACCATGGTTATACAGCAAACATTCTGAACGAACCATTTAATGATCCAATTGCTTATAAACGTAGTTCACCTATTTATTATGCTGATAAATTAAAAGGAAATCTTTTAATGGCTCATGGAATGGTTGATGTGAATGTAAATTTCCAAGACATCGTTCGTCTTACACAACGCTTTATTGAGTTAGGAAAGGATAATTGGGAACTTGCGGTTTATCCTGTTGAGGACCATGGCTTTGTGGAGCCAAGTAGCTGGACAGATGAATATAAGCGAATTTTTAAATTATTCGAGACAACACTGAAGAAGTAGGAAAGAACAAGACCTTATTTCTTTAATAGATAAAAACTCTTTTCCTTTATAGTGATATAGATTCTGTCTATATCACTATAAAAATTATAGATGAGCAATAAGTAAATCTCCGTTGTTTTTGACTCCTATTAGCCGTACCTTTGCGCCAAATTAAAAATAGTAATTATGGCATTTGTAGGAAAAAAGTTCCCTAGCGTTAGTATTGATGCAATATCTGAGATGGGCGATGATATGAAGATCAATATCTTTGAAGAAGCAGTAAATAAAAAAACTAAAGTATTGTTATTCTGGTATCCAAAAGATTTCACTTTTGTTTGCCCAACAGAATTACATGCTTTTCAAGCAGCTCTTCCTGAGTTTGAGCAAAGAAATACAATCGTTATCGGTGCGTCATGTGATACCAATGAAGTTCATTTTGCATGGTTAAACACGGCAAAGGATAATGGTGGTATTGAGGGCGTTACTTACCCACTTTTAGCTGATACACATAGACACTTATCAAGCATTTTAGATATTTTAGATCAAGAAGTTAACTATGATGCGGAAGGAAATGAATCATTCGCTGGATCTAATGTTTCGTATCGCGCAACCTATTTAATCGATGAAACTGGTAAGGTGTTCCACGAAAGTGTAAACGACATGCCTTTAGGTAGAAATGTGAAAGAGTACTTGCGTTTAATTGATGCTTATAGCCACGTACAAAAACATGGTGAGGTTTGTCCGGCAAATTGGGAAGAAGGTGCAGTAGCAATGAGTGCAGATAGACAAGGAGTTGCTGAATACTTAAGTGCTCATTTAAACTAGGTTAAAGAATGTTTTTAGAATTAGCAGAAGACAATCTTCAACAATTTTTGGAAGACAACACTAAAGTAATGGTACAATATTCTGCCTCATGGTGCGGAAATTGTAGAATTATGAAGCCAAAGTTTAAAAAGTTGGCAGCCGAAAATGAGGACATTCCGTTTTTAATGGTGGATGCAGAGAAATATCCAAATTCAAGAAAATTTGCGAATGTTGATAATTTACCAACTTTTGCTGCTTTTGAGCATGGCGCTTTAGTAGATCAAATCCAAACCAATAAGGTTGAGGGGTTGACAGAGTTGTTCACCAAGATTAAATAAGTATGAAGATTCCAGTAATAAGACAATTATTTCAAAATAGCACTGCGGAAGAGTTGGAAACAACTTTAGGCGTGCTAGAAGCCTTTTGTGAATTTAGGGGAGTAAGTGAAACCGAAGTTGATGTGGCTGGCGAAATGATTACCAATATTTGCGGGGCACTTGAGGTTCATGCTAAGGTAAAGGAAGGTGTTGTTGAGAAAGATGCCCTGAACGCTTTTGCGCAACGTGTAATGGGGTCGATCGATCGTTAATCTGTTCCCAAATATATTGTATGTCCAACTATACCCCGGTTTTATCAATAAAAGCCAGGTTGTAGTTGGACTACAATTAAACGGTTAATTTCCCTTCAATTGAATCGTCTATTGTTTTGCCAATAATTGCGCCGGCAATCATCTTAACAAAGGCAATGGCATTACCATGTTTATTGTCCCAGTAATATCCTTCTGTTGGCTCTACTTTGATAACCGAAATCCGAGGATCATCCTTGCCCTCGGTAAACCAAACTTTTGCCAAGGGTTCCCAAAGCTCTTCGATCTTAGCACGATCTTCTGAAACTGTTGCAATGCCATAAATGCTTAGAAAATCTGAGTGCTTTGAGCCTTGAAACAATAATTGTACAAAGGGGTCTGCTGTTACTTCAATGTTTTTATGACTGTCATTGGCACTTAAAAACCAAAAATTTCCTTCCTCATCTACTTGTTGAACCGACATTGGCCTGGTAGATGGAGGTAAGCCAGTTTTGATGTTGCTACAAAAAAAACAACTACTATTCTTTCTGGTCATTTCTTTCATTCTTTCTGCTGCAGCAGTACCTGAAAGGTCTTCGTGATTTTTTTCTGCTTGTTGTTTGTTAATGCTATCCATATTGCTGAGTTATGAAAAGCTAACAATGAACTTAAGAGATTGTTTAGCTTTCCATAAAACTTTAAGCTCTGCTGGAAGGTCGAAGCATTGTTCCTATACGATCGAAATCTTGATTCCTAAGCTCTCTAAGCCTTTTCTCATTGCATCAGAAATTCCTTTGTCGGTAATAATATGATCTACCTTGTCGAGCCCACAAATTCTACCAAAGCCACGTTTCCCGAACTTAGTAGAATCGGCAAGTACGATGATCTTTTGAGAAGCAGCGATCATCTGTCGGTTAAGATGTGCTTCTAATGCATTTGTTGTAGTTAAGCCAAACTCTAAATCAATCCCGTCAACGCCTAAAAAAAGCTTGCTGCAGTACGATTCAATTAACATTCCTTCAGCATAAGGACCTGTAACAGATGAGGAACTTTTTCTTAACACGCCTCCTAATTGGATTACCTCAACATTGGTTTGATGGATGAGCTCCAAGGCAACATTTAAAGATGCGGTAATGACGGTTAGCGTTTCTATTGGCTGGATATTTCTGGCGAAGGCTAATACGGTTGTGCCCGAAGCAATGATAATTGAGTCGTTTTCCTCCACTAGTTTAGCTGCAACCTGCCCTATTTGCATTTTCTCTGTAGCTTGCAACAACTCCTTTTCGTTCACTGGGCGATCAACAATATAAGGGTTGTTTAATGTGGCACCACCATGCGTTCTGTATAGCAAGGATTTGTCCTCGAGTAATTTTAGATCCTTTCGAATGGTTACCGATGAAACTTTAAGCTCTTTACATAACGTTTGAACATCTAAACTTCCGTGCTGCTGAATCTTATTTAAGATATACTGATGCCTCTCTGCAATACCAATCATTTTATGAGAATTAAATCTGGGTTCAAGATAAATATATTTTAGAAAATAAAATAATTAATCATCAGAGCTCCTAATCCCATTAAGATAAAAATAATAAGATGAAATACTTTTTTATTTAAAAAATTATATATAGTTTCGTTTTTGATAATTTTAAGTTTAAAACGAAAGTTATCGAAAGCATAATTTAAAAGGAAGTTAATGGACGAAATAACTTTT
>DATJDT010000191.1:0-3194 GCA_035497275.1 Pedobacter sp. | reverse complement strand
TGAAGTAATCGAGCCTGCTCAAACAAGAACAAAACTAATCAAAGCCTTTAAAATGCTCGAAAATAAGGTTGTAAATATACCTCGAAAGAAACATGGAAACATTCCTTTGTAAGTACAATAGTTATCAACTTCCCCTGCTTTAATACTTGAAATTTATATGCCCGTTGTAGAGCAAATATTCCCTTCCCTAACCTGGCGTATTAGGCACATTACCATGTATCCTGATAGACCTTACGATTTTGTTAAACTGGAAGATGATTTCGATGGCATCCATTTTGGCATTTATGTTGATTACGAATTAACGGGAGTAGTTTCACTTTTTATGGCTAATGGAATTGGGCAGTTTCGTAAACTTGCTATATTGCCTGAAGCGCAGCATAGAGGTTTAGGTTCTCAATTGATGGTCTATTTAATCGATTTCTGTAAAGTGCAAAAACTGACAAAACTTTGGTGTAACGCAAGAGTGAATTCAAAAGAATTTTATATTAAATTTGGTTTCCAAGAAACCGATCAAACCTACACTGCTGCAGGTTTTGATTTTGTGAAAATGGAACTAGAAATACAAGCAGTGAAATTACCTTAATCTGCGTAATCATATTTAACAATGGCAAAGAAGAAAGAAGAAGAAAACAAGAAAAAACATGTTCCTGTAGTAACAAAAAAATCATTACAGTTTTTCGAAAAATATATTAACAATGCTGCTCCAACAGGATATGAATGGGAAGGCCAAAAACTCTGGTTAGATTATTTGAAACCATATATCGATGAAAGTTTTATTGATAATTATGGCACCGCTGTTGGAGTGATCAATCCAAAAGCAAGTTACAAGGTTGTAATTGAAGCACATGCTGATGAAATTTCTTGGTATGTAAACTATATTACTAGCGATGGCCTAATTTATGTGATTCGCAACGGCGGATCAGACCATCAAATTGCCCCATCAAAACGCGTAAACATCCACACAGACAAAGGTATGGTAAAGGCGGTATTTGGTTGGCCCGCAATACACACTCGTCATGGTGAGAAGGAAGAGGCTCCCCAATTAAAAAATATTTTTTTAGATTGCGGCTGCACCACTAAAGAGGAAGTAGAAAAACTAGGAATTCATGTTGGTTGTGTAATCACCTATGAAGATGAATTTATGGTATTAAACGACCGTTATTATGTTGGACGTGCGCTAGATAATCGCGCTGGCGGTTTTATGATTGCCGAAGTAGCAAGGTTATTAAAAGAAAATAAGAAAAAGCTACCTTTTGCTTTATATATTGTAAACGCTGTTCAAGAAGAGATTGGATTACGCGGTGCAGAAATGATTGCACAACGCATTAAACCAAATGTAGCCATCGTAACCGACGTTACCCATGATACTACCACTCCAATGATCAGTAAAATTACACAAGGTGATTTAGCATCAGGTAAAGGGCCAGTGGTTTCTTATGCCCCAGCTGTACAAACCAACTTGAATAAACTATTAATCAAAGTAGCCGAAAAAAATAACATCCCTTTTCAACGCCAAGCATCGTCGCGATCTACTGGTACAGATACTGATGCCTTTGCCTATTCAAATGGTGGAGTTCCTTCGGCATTAATCTCCTTACCATTGCGCTATATGCATACAACGGTAGAAATGGTACATAAAGAAGATGTAGACAATGTAATTAGTTTAATTTATGAGAGTTTATTAAACATTAAGGCAGATCAGGATTTTAGAGAATTCTCGTAGAAAGCAATAAGATACGAGCAAAAGAAAAATCCAAGAAATCAGTGACAGCCAAATTAAGGCAAAAAAGCTTGCAATAAAATTAAATTATGATGGGAAAAGTAAACCACCAAAAAGTTATCATCATTACCTTAGTCAAGATATTGTTAATGATTACGATATTCTTCACTATTAATAACTGGGTTAACATCAAGCAAAGTTTTAACGGGGACGTTCCAGCACTTCAAGCTTGGCTTAACCATGCGTTTACGCCTAGCAATGCTATCTTTATCGTATTTTTAAGCATCATTTTTTACATGAATACCTTGAAAAAGCATAAGGAATTGGCAGAAAAAGAATCGCAATATACTGAACTGTAATATTTGAAAACAATTAATTTATGAGCGACCAAAAAGTTTTATTCACTGAAAAAATAAAATCATCTTACGCACCAACTGGTGCCTCCATCTATTTGGGAGCTGGGATTTTAAACGGGGAAGTATTGGCTGAAGCTGAGATAAACCTACCGCTAAGAATGATGAACCGTCATGGCTTAATTGCTGGAGCAACTGGAACTGGAAAAACTAGAACATTGCAGTTACTCGCCGAACAATTATCTGATGCAAATGTTCCAGTATTTATGCTGGATGTAAAAGGTGATCTTTCTGGGCTTTACCAAGCTGGGACAACTAATCCCAAAATAGAAGATCGTGCCAAGCAATTGAATAAACCTTTTACGCCAAGCGGTTATCCTATTGAACTTTATTCTTTAAGTGGTAAATTTGGGGCACAAATGCGGGCTACAGTTACTGAGTTTGGACCTGTTTTACTCGCCAAAATACTTGAACTTAATGACACGCAAACTGGCGTATTATCGGTTATATTTAAGTATGCTGATGATCAAAAAATGCCAATTGTTGATTTAAATGACCTTAAAAAATTATTAGGTTATTTATCAGAAGGTGCTGGTGCAGCCGAAATTAAAAGTAGTTATGGTTCCATCTCCTCCTCAACGTCGAGCACCATTTTACGAAAAATTGTGGCTATTGAGCAACAAGGACTAAGTGGCTTATTTGGTGAAACATCCTTCGATATTGAAGACCTTTTTAACCGTGTTGATGGCAAAGGGGTAATCAGCTTGTTAAATATTGCCGATGTACAAAATCAACCGGTACTCTATTCCACTTTTTTATTGAGCTTATTAGCTGAAATTTATCAAGCAATGCCTGAAGCCGGAGATTTGGATAAACCAAAACTCGTATTCTTTTTTGATGAAGCTCATTTGCTTTTTAACGATGCACCAAAGGCATTTTTAGAGCAGGTAAATACGATTATCAGGTTAATTAGATCTAAAGGAACTGGGGTTTTCTTCTGCACGCAATCGCCGATGGATATTCCCGAAACCGTTTTAGCTCAACTTGGCAATAGAGTTCAACATGCTTTAAGAGCATTTACACCTAATGATGTTGATGCATTAAGGAAAACCGTGAATACT
>DATJDT010000190.1:0-9197 GCA_035497275.1 Pedobacter sp. | reverse complement strand
CGATATCGCCGGTGTGGTGGGTGAAGCCCTTGCCGACGGCGCCGCGATCGGCGATCGGCGCGAACATGGTGCCGAGATACAGCACCGCGCCATCCGGGAAGCGGTGATTTAAAATGGCATGTATCAACTTTAATTGTTGGGGCTACAAGAAATTGGAGTCGAAATGTATTAGAATGGAATTTGGCAGCTGACGCAAATTATAACCCACATACGCCAGATGGCGGATGTACAACATGTTTAGGAGCAATCACTATTGCACCAGCTATTAGCAGAAATGTTGCCTATTATGTAATCGCGCATGCTTCAAAATTTGTTAGACCAGGCTCAGTCCGAATTGGATCGCCAACGGTAGGCACACTTAGCAATGTTGCTTTTAAAACACCAGACGGCAAAAAAGTACTTATTGTAGTGAATACGAGTTCTGATCCTCAAATCTTTAACATAAAATATAGTGGAAAAATTGTAACTACGAACTTATCTGGAGGCGCTGTTGGCACATATGTTTGGTAAGGCAAACATTTCCAGAAAATTATTGTTGGTATATAAAATTAGAGAATGAAATTATATCAATACTTAACAATATCAACAGTTGCCCTTTTTGCTGCATGCCAGTCTAAACAAAATAAAGCTATTGATAATCCCCCGCCGCCTGCTACTAAGCAATTTTGCTATGCCTATTTTAAAAATAATGACACAGCGACATTAACACTGATCACCAGTGGCCATATCATTACCGGCGAATTGAGTTACAACCTATTTGAAAAAGATGGTAACAGTGGCATTATCAAAGGCGAAATGAGAGGCGATACAATAGTTGCTGATTATCTTTTCGAATCGGAAGGAAAACAATCAACTAGACAAGTTGTCTTTCTTAAAAAGGATGGAAAATTGCTTGAAGGTTATGGTGATATTTCAGAAAAGCAGGGCAAAACTACTTTTAATTCCATTGCTGAATTGAAATTTGGAGAGGGCATTGAATTTTCTGAAGTAAATTGCCAGTAAAAACAATGCCCCACAAAGTCTTAAACTTTTAGGGGCATTATAATGATGCGCTTAAAAAGCTACTTCTTAATTTTTAGCGTTAGTTGGTTCCATTGAGATACCAACTGTGTGTAATGATCAACATAAATTTGATTTTCATCTTTTGGCAATTTTTTTACCGCAGCCGAAGCCACATTAACCCATTCCCAATATTTAGCAGTCGCCTCTTTAATTTTTGCAGCATCCTTGCTATTGATGGCAGCAATATACGCTTGCTTAATCGGTTCGAATTTCGCTAAACCTTCATTTACTTCTTCATCAGAAAACTGAGGGGCTTTTACTACAACCGTTGGAGAAACATCTAATATAGATTTAACTTTGTTTTTCGTTGCAGCAGTTGCTTGTGGGGTCTTAGCGGTGTCGGTAGTTACAACCTTGGCGTTCGTTGAATCAGCATCAGATTCTGCAGTTCCCTTTTGATTACTCTGGCAAGAAATGATTGTTGTAGCAATAAAGCTCATTGCTACCAGTGAAAATAATACTTTTTTCATGTGCGTATAATCTATTTTAATTTTGTTAATTTGGTTGCAAAAATACTTAAAATCAAAAAATAAATGCAAAAGGATATGTTAAAAAATCCTAAATCATACTTCCTAAAATTTTTCAAATCTTTCCCAAAAGCCATCTACTGGCAAAGGGGCAAAAATTTTAACTGGTTCTTTCTGAACTGGGTGAACAAATTCTAATCTTCTTGCATGAAGACAAATGCTTCCTTTTCTACTTCCTCGAGGATATCCATATTTATTATCACCAACAATCGGACAATCCATCGTAGACAATTGAACTCTTATTTGATGTGACCTGCCAGTCAACGGGTTAACTTGGAGTAAATAAAAACCACCCACCTCACCAATCAATTTATAATCGAGCTCTGAACGTTGACTTCCGACAACTTCTTTATTATAAGCGGTTACTAAATTCTTCTTAGGGTTTTTGATGAGCCAATGAACTAGCTTACCTTCTGTTAACGATGGTTTATTGCGTACCACGGCAAAATAAGTTTTCCTAACTTCTCTGTTTTTAAAAATGGCGTTCATCCTTTCTAAAGCCTTACTCGTTTTGGCAAACAAAATTACGCCACTAACTGGTCTATCTAATCGATGTACCACGCCTAAAAACGCCCCATTAGGTTTATTATATTTTGCGGCAATATATTTTTTAACCTTCTCATCTAAAGGTTCATCTCCTGTCTCGTCAACCTGAACAATATCGCCTGATTTTTTATTAATAGCGATCAGGTGATTATCTTCATAAAGTATATCTTTTTCGGTAATTGGCATTATAGTATCAAGTATTTAGCATCAAGTCAAACCTTAATACTGTTCTTTTTCATTAGGAAAATCATTCGCTTTCACATCATCGATATACGCTTTTGCAGCTTCCAAAATCCCATCATATAAATTGATATACTGACGCAAAAAACGGGGCTTAAATCCCTTTGTTAAACCAATCATATCATTAACCACTAAAACTTGTCCATCACAATCTGGACCAGCCCCAATTCCAATAGTTGGAATGTTAACACTTTGAGTAACTTCATTTGCTAATTTTGCAGGAATTTTCTCCAAGACCACTGCAAAACAACCTGCATCCTGCAAAGCTAAAATATCCGATTTTAACTTATTTGCTTCTTCTTCATCTTTTGCCCTAACTGTATAGGTACCAAACTTATAAATAGACTGAGGAGTTAAACCCAAATGCCCCATAACTGGTATCCCAGCAGTTATAATGCGCTGAATAGATTCGCATACTTCTGTCCCCCCCTCCAACTTAACACCATGGGCACCCGATTCCTTCATAATCCTTATGGCCGAATTTAATGCTTCTTTCGAATTGCCTTGATAAGAGCCAAAAGGTAAATCTACCACTACAAAAGCACGATTAGCTCCTCTAACTACTCCTTGGGCATGATAGATCATTTGATCTAAAGTAATAGGCAAGGTTGTTTCATGCCCAGCCATCACATTTGAAGCAGAATCGCCCACTAACAAAACATCTAACCCGGCATCATCTAAAATAGTCGCCATTGAATAATCATATGCAGTAAGCATAGCAATTTTTTCTCACGATGCTTCATCTCTTGTAAGATGTGAGTGGTTACTCTTTTTATTTCTTTATTTACAGACATGCGCTTTGATTTGAGAACAAAATTAGGTTTTATTTATTGGAAAATAATAGCAGGTTAATTAAATGGCGAAGAATGATAAAAAACTTAAACTTTATCTTGAAATAACTGCAAAAAGCAGTACCTTTGTATCCTGAAATGAATGAGTTCAATCAGCGTTACTTATCTCCCTGTCAAAACGGTTTATCCGTGAAGAAATTTCATTTTTTACTGAATCCACTCAACACTTTCTCAAGTGGGAAAGAATTATTTACATTGAAACTTTATCGTAATACACATGACTAACTACACCAAGTTACCTGCAATATTGTTATTGGCCGATGGCACTGTTTTCTATGGCAAAGCTGCCGGAAAAATCGGAACAACAACTGGAGAAATCTGTTTTAATACAGGAATGACAGGTTATCAGGAAGTTTTCACTGACCCTTCTTATTTTGGGCAAATTATGGTAACAACCAATGCACATATTGGTAATTACGGCATGCACAAAGATGAAATAGAATCTGAATCGATTAAGATTGCTGGTCTGGTTTGCAAAAATTACAATATTATATATAGTAGAAAAGAAGCTACAGAATCGATACAAGACAATTTTCAAAATGAAAACATCGTAGGTATTTCTGAAATAGATACCCGTGCCTTAGTACGCCATATTAGAAATAAAGGCGCTATGAATGCAATCATTTCTTCAGAAATTACAGATTTACAAGAATTAAAAAAGCAATTAGCAGCAGTTCCTTCGATGGATGGCCTAGAACTTTCATCTCAAGTATCTACTACTGAACCTTATTATTATGGCAATCCAGATGCAAATTATAAAATTGCTGCTTTAGATTTAGGGATCAAGAAAAATATCTTAAGAAACTTTGATGACAGAGATATCTATGTAAAAGTATACCCTGCTAAAACTACTTTTGCAGAAATGGACGAATGGGGTGCGAATGGATATTTTATTTCTAATGGACCTGGCGACCCTGCCGCTATGCCTTATGCAATCGAAACGGTTAAATCAATCCTTGAAGCAGACAAACCAATGTTTGGAATATGCCTTGGACATCAATTGTTAGCCGAAGCAAATGGTATCGGTACAATGAAAATGTTCAACGGTCACAGAGGTTTAAATCACCCAGTAAAAAACATCATTAAAAATCATTGCGAGGTAACTTCTCAAAATCATGGTTTTGGTGTTGTGCCTGATGAGGTAAGAAAATCTGACAAAGTAGAAATTACTCACATTAACTTAAACGACGATTCTATAGAAGGAATTCGTGTGAAAGGCAAGAAAGCATTCTCGGTGCAATATCACCCTGAATCGTCTCCTGGCCCTCATGATTCACGTTACCTATTCGATGACTTTGTTGATCTGGTTAAAGGTAATCTTACTTGGTAATCCTATCATCCCAAAAATATTTTAATCCTATCAATCCTAGCCTATGAAGAATAGCAATGTGATCATTAGCGTAAAAAATCTAGTAAAAAATTACGATGATTTTAAAGCTGTAAAGGGATTAAGTTTTGATGTTTACGAAAATGAGATCTTTGGATTATTAGGGCCAAATGGCGCTGGCAAAACAACTACGTTGGAGATAATTGAAACGCTCCGCCAAAAAACTTCTGGAGAAGTAACCGTAAATGGGTTTTCAATCGACCATGAGGCTAGTTCAATTAAACGGATTATTGGTGTTCAATTACAGGCTGCCGGATATTATCCAAATTTAAATTTAGTAGAACTACTTGAGCTTTTTTCTGGCTTATACGGAGTAAAGGTTAAACCTATGGAGATGCTTGAAAAAGTAAATCTGCAGGACAAAGCAAAAGCTAAATACAAAGCACTCTCGGGCGGACAAAAGCAGCGCTTCTCTATTGCTACGACTCTGATTAATGCTCCTAAAATTATTTTCTTAGACGAACCAACAACAGGTTTAGATCCACAAGCAAGGAGAAATTTATGGGACTTAATTACTGAAATACGCGATAATGGTACAACGGTGGTAATAACTACCCATTATATGGATGAAGCAGAGCAGTTATGTGATCGAGTTGCTTTTGTAGAACGCGGACAAATTATTGCCTTAGATACGCCAGATCAATTGATAGATAATTTAATTGCTAATGGCTTTGAAAGAAAAAAAGAAGTAAAAAAAGCCAATTTAGAAGATGTTTTCATCAATCTCACCGGAAAAGAATGGAGAGAAGATTAATTTATAGAAAAAATGCAATCACCATATAGTAACACCAAAGCTACCTTAGCTTTAGCCAAAGCTAGTTTTAGATCTATTATGCGCAGCCCCTCGGCCGTAGTGTTTACCTTGGCATTCCCTTTAATTTTCATCTTAGTATTCGGCTTTTTAGGTGGTGGCGGTACTATACTGGATATTGCAGTAGCTCCAGGTTCTGATTTACAAAACCCTATAATTGCTTCATTAGAAAAAATGCCAATTATTAGGTTAAAAAAAGATGATGCACTGAGCAATATTAATAAGGATTTAGAAAAAGGAAATTATGATGCATTAATTAACGTAGAGAAAAATAAAAGTGGTGTACCTGCCTATTTCACTACTGTTAAATATACTTCGGCATCACTAGATAAAGGAAATATTTTAAAGTCGATCCTTAATGAACTTTCTTACAATTTAAATACCCAGAACATTAAACCTACAGTTACAGAAATTAGATCAAGCACGGTAAATGGGCGTTTATATCGTACGATCGACTTTATTTTGCCAGGTCAATTGGGATTTTCCTTATTAAGCACTGGCGTATTTGGGACTGCTTTTGTATTTTTTAGTTTAAGACAAAACCTTGTTATAAAACGTTTTTTTGCAACCCCTGTAAAGCGCTCAAGTATTGTTTTAGGTGAAGCAATTGCGAGAATTGGCTTCGCATTATTAGGTGCGTTATTCATTATATTAATAGGACATTTCTGTTTTAATTTTACTTTGGTAAATGGCGTTGCTACCGTAGTTAATATGCTAATTTTAGCAACTATGGGTGTAATCGTGTTTATGGGCTTTGGTTTTGTCGTTTCTGGCATAGCAAAAAGTGAAAGTACAATTCCTCCAATTTCCAACATCATTACCTTACCACAATTTTTACTTTCAGGTACATTTTTTAGCATAGATGCTTTCCCAAGTTGGCTACAACCAATCAGTAGAGCATTGCCCCTTACCTATTTAAATGATGCCATGCGCAAAGTTGCTTTTGAAGGAGCTGGCCTGTGGGAAGTAAAGCATCAAATGCTTATTATATTGATTTGGGGACTTGTAATCTACAGTGTAGCAGTTAAAACATTCAAATGGGAATAGACTAGGGCTAGGACTGGGTTAGGACCGGGCAAGGATTAATAGGATGGTTTAAGAAGTAGGATTTTAAGGTTTATTAGGATTAGTACTATGCTAGGATGGTAAGGTGATAGAGTTTTAGGATTAGTACCATGGTAAGATTGTAGTGTGGTAAGATTTTAGAAACACTATTAAATAGTTATTGTTATATCTTGTGAATTATTTCTGCATATCAAATCCTGTTAAGTTTATTACTTTACTAATCCTTAAATTTATTATCTTATTAGCCCTACAAACCTTATAACCCCCTATAACCCTATTAACCATACAAGCCTATTAATCCTAGTATGAATATCTCAATCATCTCAGCAAGCGTAAGATTAGGCCGGAAGAGTCATCGCGTTGCATTGTACTTTAAAAATTATTTAGAGGAGCATAATTTAGCCAAGGTTAATCTCATTGATTTAACGACATATAATTTTCCTGTTTTTGAAGAACGACTAAGGCTCATCCCTGAACCTAGCAAAGAAATGTTAGCTTTTGCTGGAGCCGTGAGTGAAGCAGATGGAATTATCATTGTTACTCCCGAATATAATGGTGGCTACCCTGCAAGCTTAAAAAATGTAATCGACTTACTATATGCAGAGTGGAAGCGAAAACCAATTGCAATCAGTACAGTTTCTGAAGGTGCCTTTGCCGGTTCGCAGGTAATTACCTCTCTCCAATTTAGTTTATGGAAAATTGGTGCCTTAGTTGTTCCAGCAATGTTCCCAGTTGCCACCGTCGATAAAACCTTCGACGAGAAAGGGCAACCTACAGACCCTGAACCTACAAATAAAAGAGCTTCAAATTTCATTAAAGAATTAATTTGGTGGACGGAAGCTAAAGCAAAACAAGAACTTAGTTAAAAAAAAGGGCTCATCCATCCTTATAATTTAAAAATTATTTTAACTTTGGAAACCCCCTAGGTAATTGTACTTTTTACACTAAGGGTAATTTACAATAAAAATAAAAATAAGATGAGTTTAATAATTGATGTCCATGCAAGGCAAATCCTCGATTCAAGGGGTAATCCAACAATAGAAGTTGAAGTAATTACAGAAAATGGCAACTTAGGTCGTGCTGCAGTTCCATCTGGCGCTAGCACCGGTCAGCATGAAGCGGTTGAATTGCGTGATGGTGACAAAAAGACTTACATGGGTAAGGGCGTTTTAAAAGCTGTAGAAAATGTAAATACTACGATTGCTAAAGCATTGCAAGGTGTTGATGTTTTTGAACAAAATTTAATCGATCAATTAATGATTGATTTAGATGGTACTGAAAACAAAGGTAAATTAGGCGCTAATGCTATATTAGGTGTTTCTTTGGCTGTCGCTAAAGCTGCCGCACAAGAAAGCAGACAACCTTTGTATCGCTATATTGGTGGGGTAAATGCAAACACACTTCCTATTCCAATGATGAATATTATCAATGGAGGGTCACATTCAGATGCCCCAATAGCCTTCCAAGAATTCATGATTATGCCTGTTGGTGCTCCTTCTTTCTCGGAAGCTTTGAGATGGGGAACTGAAGTTTTCCATAATTTAAAAGCCATATTACATGATAGGGGCTTGTCTACAGCTGTAGGTGATGAAGGTGGTTTCGCTCCTACCTTTGATGGCACAGAAGATGCTATTGAAACTGTCTTAAAAGCAATCGAAAAAGCCGGATATAAGCCTGGTGTTGATATATATTTAGCTTTGGACTGCGCATCGTCGGAGTTTTACAAAGATGGAAAATACAATTATGCTAAATTCGAGGGCGATAAAGGCGCTATCCGTTCTAGCGAAGAACAAGCTCAATATTTAGCTGATCTTTCAGCAAAGTACCCAATCATTTCTATTGAGGACGGTATGGATGAGAATGACTGGGCGGGATGGAAAACGTTAACAGAAAAAATTGGCAACCGTGTACAATTAGTTGGAGATGATTTATTTGTAACAAATGTTAAACGTTTACAAACAGGAATTGATACCGACACAGCGAATTCGATTTTAGTAAAAGTTAATCAAATTGGCTCTTTAACGGAGACAATTAACGCAGTTAGTCTAGCTCAAAATAGTGGCTATACTTCAGTAATGAGCCACCGTAGTGGAGAAACTGAAGACACTACCATTGCAGATTTAGCTGTTGCATTAAATTGCGGTCAGATTAAAACAGGTTCAGCTTCGCGTTCGGATAGGATTGCGAAATATAACCAATTGTTACGTATCGAAGAGGAACTGGGAGAGGCTGCCCGTTTTATTGGTAAGAATTTCAAATACGCCAAGAAATAACTTGTTAATAAGTTAATAAACAAATTTATAAAACATCAAAGGGTTTGACAAACTTTAGAAGTTTGTCAAACCCTTTGATGTTTCTTTTTTATTTTAATACTATATTTGTGTATAAAGGTGTATAATTTATGAAACGTTTATTAGATCTTTTTAAGAATAAATATTTTTTAGCAGTTGTAGTTTTTGCAGTTTGGATGTTGTTTTTTGACAGAAACGATATGGTTTCCCAATATGGTTATAGTTCACAAGTGAACAAACTTCAACAGGAAAAAGATTTCTATCTCACTGAAATCGCCGCAGTAAAAAAGGACTTATCCGAATTGGATAGCAATTTGAATTCAATAGAAAAATTTGCCAGAGAAAAATATTTTATGAAAAAAGATAATGAAGATGGATTCATTATCGTAAAAGGCACCGCTAAAAAGGAAGACTAAG
>DATJDT010000189.1:0-3922 GCA_035497275.1 Pedobacter sp. | reverse complement strand
CAGATTATACGCAGTTTTTAAAAGTAGATGCCTTAAAAGGAAAAAAGATTGGAATTGAAAAATCTTTCTTAAATGGCCATGAGGGTGTAGTTGGCTTATATAAAGCAGCTATTGAAAAGCTGAAGGAATTGGGTGCTCAAGTAATTGAAATAGAATTACAAAAAGAGATGCGCGTTATCAATGCCAGTGTTTTGCAACCCGAATTTAAAGCCGGCGTAAACGCCTATTTAGCAACGGCAAACGCCAAAGTCAAAACCTTAACTGATGTAATTGCCTTTAACAAAGTGAACGAAAGCACTGCTATGCCCTATTTTAAGCAAGAAACTTTAGAAGCAAGTGATAAAGCAGTGGATTTAAACAGCGATACTTACAAAGAATCGTTGGCGAAGGTTTTATCATCCCGAAAGATCATCAATGAGCTAATGGAGAAAAATCAGTTAGATGCCATAGTAGGGACAAGCTTCGGCATTCCATCTTTAATCGATCTTTTTAATGGCGATTATAGCGGTGGCTTCTATTTTGCCTCTCCCGCTGCAATGGCTGGCTTTCCGCACATTACGGTGCCAATGGGCAGGATTTTTGAGTTGCCAGTAGGGTTGTCTATCATGGCAAGCGCTTACCAGGAGCCGGTTGTACTAGCCTTTGCCTATGCTTTTGAGCAAGCTACTAAGCACAGAGCTGCACCCAAGTTTTTAAAGACCAGCAATTTTTCTAGCGGGGTTTAGGTTTTTGTCTCATTAATTGTGTAATATTTAATTGAATTTCTTCAGGGGCGTTCGGTCCCAACAACTTCCTAAAATTCTTAACCTTTTTGTTCGGCCTTTCTTCGAGAAAGGTAGGTGACAGATAGGTACTTGCTATAGGGTGAGTCCCAGTTGAGTCCCACTTGAGTCCCAGTTGAGTCCCACTTTTTGCGATAAAACTGGGATTCATCAGGGATTTTACTTAGCTTCATTAGTGAAACATGGTTAATCTGTCCCAGCGCAAGTATTATCCTGATACGAACCAAACCTAAACACCGCTAAACCAAAGACATGGCACATATAAAAGGAAAATTTATTCACGGCAAGATGAACGACTCAGTTTATCGTGAACTCAATGGCAAGCAGATTATCCAGAGCATGCCTGCTACCGAAGAAAAGAAACGTACTGAAGGCACTAAAAAAGCGGCCACTGTGTTTGGAAAAGCAAGTAAGTTAGCTGCCGAAATACGAAGCGGCTTACACCATATCTCCAGTCGGTTTTACGATGGTCAAATGATTGCTAGGTTAAGTAAGGAAGTACTGTATTCGTTAAACGCTGCAAAAATCACAGAGACGCAGAGCTTTAATTTCAAGGAAGACAGCTTTCGTTCGCTAGTAGGTTTTGAATTTAACATAAAATCTCCCTTAAAAACCAATTTATTAGTAGCTCCTACCTTTAGCCTAACAGGCACTACGCTCAAAGTAGCCATACCTGAAATAAACGTTCCTATAGACCTTAAATTTCCCGAAGATCGCCTTGAGGGATGCAAGCTGCTGGTATTAACCACTATACTCGATCTTGTCCATAAACGAACCAAAAGGACTACACCACAAATTATGGATATCCCCTATTCGTATGAGCCCAAGGTATTACCAGGCAAAACTTTCGAGTTCGAGGTTACGCCAGGGTGTTTATGTATTACAGCTATTTCGCTACAATTTACCAAATCGTCCTTCGCTGGAGATATCATTGTAAATAATAAATTATTTAACCCAGCGGCTATTATACATGCATTTATTCCGCCAGGCACAAGCGATAACGCAGTTGTTGAAAAGTGGCCGCCACATAGTTATTTGTCTGATGGGCTTTAGAAAACTATCATCGGAGTCACTGATAAACAGTTCGGCATGATGGAAATATTTTATGGCAGAAAAGAGAAGGAACTTCCTGATACATCGCAGCAACTTGAATTGTTTTAAGTGGAGGATAATAAATTATAGATACCCTTGAGAAAGTTTCTTCTTTAATAAATAAATAGCGTTTAAATTAGTACATATTTGCTTTAGATGTAACTAATTATAAAGGATTAGATGTTTGAATCTTTAATTTAAGATGGTTACCTTTGTATCATAAACAATTGGAAGCCATGGCGAAACCCATTAAAATTACTCCGATATTAAGAGGTAATGATGCTAACAGATTTTTGAATACTGTGAAAGAAAACAGCACAAAAACGGTTAGTAAGGATACGATATTAGGCATTCGTGAACGAGCAAGTAAACTTAATTCTATTTTTAGAACTAAGTAGTCTAGGTGGAGTTTGCACAGGATGTAATTTTATTTCGCTTAACAAAACACATCGCCATAAAAGCGTTTACTTCTAAGGATAAAGATTTGAATGAATTTTTGTTAGAAGAGGCAAAGCATTATCAAAATAAACTTTTAGCTACAACACATATCATTGAAAATGGTGAGAAGACATTAGCCTACTTCAGCATATTTAATGACACCTTATTTGCTGATGACAGTAAATTCCCATCAAAAAATCAAGCAAGAAAATTTGTATCCTCACAGCTTCCTAGTCAGAAACGCCACATCAAGAGTTTCCCTGCCATAAAAATAGGCAGATTAGCTGTTTGCAAGCAAGAAAAGGGTTATGGTAGAATAATTATCGATTGGATAATTGATTATGCGATTAAATGTAATGAAACCTCTGCTTGTAAATTTATTACGGTTGATGCTTATGAGCAATCATTAGGCTTTTATGAAAAAATGAATTTTATTTATCTATCTGAAAAAGATAAACACAACGATACAAGGCAAATGTATTTAGATTTAACTCCATATATTAACACATTATGCGAAATTCGATAAAAACCAGTATCAACCTTAAAGTTGATTATCGGAAAAAACTAGCGTATGAAGAATGAAAAAAGAATAAAAATTTTTAAGTCATTAGAGGAAGCCAAAAAAGATGAAATCAATAATCGAAAACCTGCTGAAGAATTCGAATACGTGAAAGTCTTAATATTGGAGAGATTGCTCGATTACATTAAATATTTTGAGCCTATTTTTTCTAATAAAGAAGTAATAAGTATTGCCGAATCTTTGCTTCAGCATTGCGGTAAGCTTGAAAGGTAAAAGAATATAATTAATGTTAAACTAAGGAAGGATTTATACAATTTTTAGCTCTTCCATCTTCCATTTCATTCCCCTATCTTTGCCCCAAAATTTAATACCCTTCCTTCGTGATTAATGTAAATAATATCTCCGTTTCATTTGGCGGAACAACCCTATTTAGTGATGTAACCTTTTCGATTAACGAAAATGATAAAATAGCCCTAATGGGCAAAAATGGAGCAGGTAAGTCGACCATTTTAAAGATTATCGCAGGCGCCACCAAACCTACTTCTGGTAATGTAACTGGACCTAAAGAAGCAGTAATCGCTTATTTGCCGCAGCATTTGCTCACCCAGGATAATGTTACCGTTTTCGAAGAAACGTCAAAAGCTTTTCAAGAGGTAAATCAAATGCAACAGGAGCTAGATGAGCTTAATGAGCAGTTGACCATTCGTACCGATTACGATAGCGACGATTACATGAAGCTGATTGAACGCGTATCTGAGCTGAGCGAGAAATTTTATTCGATCGAGGAAACCAATTACGATGCCGAAGTAGAAAAGGTATTAAAGGGACTAGGTTTTGAACGCAAAGACTTTAACCGCCTCACTTCAGAGTTTTCGGGCGGCTGGCGTATGCGGATTGAACTGGCAAAGATTTTATTAAAAAAGCCCGATCTTATTTTATTGGATGAGCCTACCAACCATATGGATATTGAAAGTATCCAATGGCTCGAAGATTTTCTGATCAACTCAGCCAAGGCAGTGATGGTTATTTCGCACGACCGGGCTTTTGTTGACAACATTACCAA
Source organism: Pedobacter sp. (assembly GCA_035497275.1). Taxonomy (GTDB): domain Bacteria; phylum Bacteroidota; class Bacteroidia; order Sphingobacteriales; family Sphingobacteriaceae; genus Pedobacter. The sequence continues at coordinate 27 of DATJDT010000189.1, read as the reverse complement.
TCGTACCATAGAGGTAACGATGGGCAG
>DATJDT010000188.1:0-6106 GCA_035497275.1 Pedobacter sp. | reverse complement strand
ACAACGAGGAAGAAGCAACGAAAAACCCAGAACAAAAAACAATCTCCTCATTCATATCCACTCTTGGTGGAACCTAGTAACAATCTTTAGTTGTTTGGTAGCTAAGCTAAACCGGGTTCCTGTTGTGCTATCGCCAAGAGGAATGCTGACAAATTATACCCAAAATAACCGTAATTCTTTTTTCAAAGCCACTTTGCATGAACTTATTGGAAAATCACTCCTAAAATATGTACATATCATCGCCTCTAGTGAACAAGAAAAACAAGATGTTCTGAAAATCATTAAACCAAAAAGCATTACAGTTTTACCAAACTTAGTAAGCCTGCCGAAAGAACAAGAAATAAGGAGCAACGATTGTCATCCAGCGCTAAGCAAAGAAACTACATCAACATCCAACAACGAGCAACCCTTCAACCTCCTCTTCCTTTCCCGCATAGAAGAAAAAAAAGGACTTGATATTTTATTTGATGCATTAGAAAAGCTAACCATACCATGGACCCTTAACATTGCCGGAAATGGCGAAGAAACCTACCTTGAAAGTTTGAAGCTGAAAGCTAAAAGCTTAAAGATAGACTCTCAAATAACTTGGCTTGGGCAAATAAGCAATAGCGACAAATTTGAGCTCATTGCCAAACATGATTTGCTCGTCTTAACTTCTTACAACGAAAATTTCGCCAATGTGGTAATTGAAAGCCTGTATGTGGGTACGCCTGTATTTGTAAGCAAGGAGGTTGGCTTAAGCAATTATGTTGATGCAAATAACCTAGGATTTATTACAAGCTTAGATTCTCAACAAATTGCCAATGACCTTAATGAAGCCTACCTAAGGAGCGATAAAAGAGAACTCATCCGCTTGCAAGCGCCTGCTATTATTTCGCACGACTTTGATGAAGAGGTACTTTCCCAAAAATATATAAAGCTATACCAGCAAATCTTAAATGAACCCTGATTTCTCCTTCATCATCCTTACCTACAACGAAGAAGTCCATCTTCCCCGCTTACTAGCCTCGATAGAAAAACTCGCTGCTAAAATCTATATTTTAGATAGTGGGAGTACAGATAACACCTTAAAAATTGCCGAACAATTTAAAGCTGAGGTTAAAACCAATAAGTTCGAAAATCATCCTAAACAATGGCATTACGCATTAAATAACTTCGAAATTAATACGCCCTGGACCATCGGCCTTGATGCCGATCAAATTGTATCATCCGAGCTATTCGAAATGCTAGTAAATTTTAAAGATGAAGACTTTGAAGAAATAAATGGTATCTATTTTAACCGGAAAAATTATTTCCAAGGTACTTGGATTAAACACGGTGGATATTTCCCATTTTATTTGCTTAAAATGTTTAGAACTGGCATTGGCTACTCAGACCTAAATGAAAACATGGACCATCGCTTCATCGTTCCCGGAAAAACCGTAATTTGGAAAAAAGGATTTTTAATAGAAGAAAACCTCAAAGAAAATGACCTCAACTTTTGGATAGAAAAACACAAACGATATAGCGACAGAGTTGCCGAAGAAGAGTTTGAACGCTTAAAAGGATTGAGATCTCAAACGTTAAATCCAAACTTGTTTGGAAATCCTGATGAAAGGACCGCCTGGTTTAAAAGATTATGGTGGCAATTACCTTTAGGACTACGCCCATATTTATATTTTAGCTATCGTTTGTTATTTAAACTTGGTATCTTAGATGGAAGGAAAGGGATATATTTTCATTATTTACACGCGCTCTGGTTTAGGAGATTAATTGATAAGAAAATAATGATCCTAAAGAAAAACAAACCTTAATATATTTACTTTTATGAACGATTTATCGACTAACGAAAACAAAAAGAAAGCCAATAAAGTAGCCATACGCTTTGTGGTTTTACTCGTTGGCCTATATCTTCTATTTAGTCAGGGCAATCTGTTTATGAATAGTGTAACAAGTGTTGGTAGTCGCTATTATAACCCATACATTACAGAGCATTTTAACTATATACAATGGGTTAAAACTGCATTAATTGTCCCTAGCACTTGGCTCATTAAACTTTTCGGATTTTATGCTATCCACAACGAAATGGATATCATGGTAGTAGAGGGACCATATTTAAGAATTAATTATTCTTGCGTAGGTTTAGGCGTAATGAGTTTCTTTACTGCCTTTATCATTGCCTTTCCAGGAAAATTAAAATCTAAGTTAAAGCTATTCGTGGTTGGCATAGTGATGATTTATGTACTTAACATATTAAGGATTGCAGGTTTAGGTATATTACTTGGCTATTTCAAATCGCAACGTGATAATTTCACTTATCATCACGAAATATTTAATGTTATCGTTTATCTATGTGTCTTCGCCCTCCTTTATTTTTGGATCAAGAAAAACACTGCAATCAACAAATCTTAAAATTTAAAATACACGAATGTATATACTGGGAATTAATGCATACCATGGAGATTCATCTGCCTGCATTTATCAAGATGGCACTTTAATAGCTGCAACCGAAGAAGAAAGGTTTCGCCGTATTAAACATTGGGCGGGTTTCCCCTCTCTGGCGATAGCATTTTGCTTAAAAGAAGCAGGCATTACCATACAAGAGGTTGATTATATTGCCATCTCTAGAGATCCAAAAGCCAATTTCCAAAAGAAAGTGATTACCGCTATCAAAAATAAATTGAGCATTTCCAATATCATCAACCGAGTTAAAAATTTAAAAAAAGCCTCTTCCATAGAGGATGAATTTAATGCACATTTTGGTTCCTTTAAAGCTAAAATTATCAATGTAGAACATCATAGAAGCCATTTAGCGAGTGCTTTTTTTGCTTCTCCATTTGAGAAATCGGCATTGATCTCGATTGACGGCATGGGCGACTTCACCAGTACCATGAGGGGAACAGGAAATGCAAATGAAATTACGGTGATGGATACTGTCTCCTATCCACATTCTATCGGAATTTTTTATACCGTATTTACGCAATGGCTAGGCTTTCCTCACTATGGGGATGAATATAAAGTAATGGGACTTGCGCCTTATGGTAAACCTGTCTATGTCGATAAACTAAGAGATGTTCTAGTGTTTAAGGATAACGGTCTTTTCGAGCTTAACCTAACTTATTTCAATCACCCTCAACAAGGTGTAAATATGGTATGGGAAGGCGGTATCCCTGCGATGGGTAGTCTTTTTACAGAAAAATTAGTCGCCACTTTTGGACCAGTACGCCAAAAAGAGGAAAAACTGACGGAATATCATTTCGACATGGCCGCTTCGGTACAGCGCATTACTGAAGAGGTAATTTTTCATATGCTTAATGCATTGCACAAAGAAACCGGTTTAGATTCTGTTTGCATTGCAGGCGGCGTTGCACAAAACTCTGTAGCCAACGGAAAAATCCTTCAAAATACGCCATTTAAAAAACTATATATCCCACCCGCAGGTCACGATGCCGGTACTGCAATTGGCGCTGCCCTATGGGTGTATAACCAAGTGCTTAAGCAACCAAGAACGGCTCCCATGCTACATGGCTATTTCGGTAGTAAATTTAGCAATGAGGAAATAGAAACCATTTTAAAAGAAAGTGCCATTACCTACCGTAAACTTACAGATGATGAGTTATACAATGAGGTTACCAACTGTTTGATTAACGGAGGCGTAGTTGGCTGGTTCCAAGGACGGGCAGAATTCGGGCCAAGAGCATTAGGACATCGATCCATTATTGCCGACCCACGCAGAACAGATGCCAAAGAAATTCTAAACACCAAAATTAAACGTCGTGAATCTTTCAGACCGTTTGCACCTTCTATTTTAATGGATCATACGGCTGACTATTTTGAGTTGGTAGATGACGTTCCCTTCATGGAGAAAGTATTTATCATTAGGGAAGAAAAAAGAGCCGAAATACCTGCAGTAACGCATGTTGATGGGACAGGCAGACTTCAAACAGTTGACCAAAAAGTTGAACCCAGATATCATGCATTGATCAAAGCATTTTACGACAAAACCAATGTACCAATTTTACTCAACACCTCATTTAATGAGAACGAGCCGATCGTAAACACTCCCCAAGAAGCACTAGCTTGTTTTTTACGTACGCAAATGGATATGTTGGTATTAGAAAATATTGTGCTCACAAGATAAAAAAGAGCCGGTTTAATAACCAGCTCTTTTGTAAATACTATTTCCAACCGCCTCCTAAATTACGGTAAATACTCGTTGTTGTAATTAACTGCTCTTTCTTAGTCTCAATCAATTCTAATTTAGAATCGAGCGCGTCCCGCTGGGTCATCAGCACTTCAAAATAATCAGCTCTTGCCGATTTGAATAGATCATTCGCAATGCTAATAGATTTTGTTAGCGCATCCACTTGCTGAGCTTTAAAGCTATATTTCTTAGCTAAATTAGCAGCCTTTGAAAGTTGGATACTAACCTCTAAGTAGGCATTGATCAAAGTACGCTCATAATTATAAAGCGCTTGTAATTGTTTAGCATTAGCGGTACTAAATTCTGCCTTGATAGCATTTCTGTTAATCAATGGAGCCGTTAAATCTCCTGCTAAAGAATATAACATCGACTCTGGAAACTTCACTAGGTAAGATGGCTTAAACGCTTGAAGACCTAGACCTGCAGAAATCCCTAAAGATGGATAAAACTGGGCTCTAGCTACTTTCACATCTAACTTAGCAGCACTTAATGCTAATTCTGCCTGCTTTACATCTGGTCTATTCACCAATAACTGGGAAGGAATGCCGGCATTTACCATAGCAGGCTCCATCGTTATAAAACTCTTTTCATTGCGTGGAATTTCTTGCGGGTAGCGCCCTAACAATAAATTTATCTTATTCTCGGTCTCCTTGATATTTTGTTGAATGTCGAACTCCAAACTTTGGGAGTTTAATACTTCAGCGCTAAATTTCTGTACCGCCAATTCAGTAACCCTACTCGCATCCTTTTGAACTTTAACCAATTCCAAAGCGTTCTTTTGTAAGGTAATATTCTGTTTTACCAAGTCCAGCTCACTATCCAGTGCTTGTAATTCATAATAGGAATTGGCTATCTCGGAAATTAAATTAGATAACACAAAATTTTTCCCCTCAACTGTTGCCAAGTAGCGTGTAATGGCTGCTTTTTTTGAATTACGCAATTTTTTCCAAATATCAACTTCCCAGTGCGCATAAGCACCAAGGGCGTAATCCATCAACGGGTCAGGCATTTCTTTACCCGGACTAATCTCGGTACTTGCATCACCAGCACCCTGACTGGTATATCTTCCCACCTTTTCAACACCGAGGCCCAATCTGGCACTAACACTCGGCATAAGTTCCCCCTGCTTTAGCCTAACTTCATTCTTAGCTATTTCAATTTCCTGCAATGTAATATTTAGCTCCTGGTTATTTTTTAAGGCAGTGTCTATTAAGCTCACCAAATTCTTATCAGTGAAAAAAGTTCGCCATGGTAAACTGCCGCTGTTAACCGTATCTAAACTTGTGTGATAAGCGGATGGAGCATGGCTGTGCTCTTCAACTTGGATAAGTGCTGGCACCTTACAACTAGCAATAGTTAATACTATTGCACCCAATGCCATTATTGGATATATTTTTATGTTAAACATTATTTTCTATTTCTTCAGTTAATGGATGTTCTTCTTCAATTTTGACTAACTTATTTCTTTCAGAGATTTTGCCAAATATGTAATACAGGCCAGGAATAATCAATACCCCAAAGATGGTTCCGAAAAGCATACCGCCAGTAGCAGCCGAACCAATGGTTCTGTTTCCGATTTTTCCAGGTCCAGTAGCCATCATCAATGGAATTAAACCAGCTATAAAAGCAAAAGAAGTCATTAAGATTGGGCGAAATCTTACAGTAGCCGATTCGATGGCAGCCTTTGCTACCGAGACTCCCTGACTATGGCGTTGCACCGCAAATTCTACAATTAATACAGCATTTTTACCCAACAAGCCTATCAGCATTACCATGGCCGCTTGAGCGTAGATATTGTTTTCTAAACCTAATACTTTAAGGAAAAGGAAGGTACCAAAAATACCTACTGGTAAAGATAAAATAACCGCTAGCGGAAGGACAAAGCTTTCGTACTGTGCCGCCAAAATAAGATATACAAAACCC
>DATJDT010000187.1:0-2972 GCA_035497275.1 Pedobacter sp. | reverse complement strand
GACCCAATTGGAATGGCCGGTGTTCGCTTGGAAGCAAATTTTCATATTATTTCTGGCCAAGTTACTGCCGTTAAAAATATCATGCGTTGCGTAACGAATGCTGGGTTACAAACGCAAGAGCTTATTTTGGAACCCCTAGCTTCTTCCGAATCGGTATTAAGCGATGAAGAAAAAGAAGCAGGCGTTTGTTTGGTAGATATTGGTGGTGGTACAACTGATATTGCGATTTTCCATGAAGGTATTATCCGCCATACTGCAGTTATCCCGTTTGGTGGAAATAGTGTTACGGAAGATATTAGAGAAGGATGTTCGGTGATGCGCAATCAGGCAGAGTTGCTAAAAACGCGTTTTGGCTCTGCGTTGGCTGAAGAAAATAAAGAAAATGAGATTATTTGTGTGCCTGGACTTCGTGGTAGAGAGCCTAAAGAAATATCCGTAAAAAACTTAGCTTATGTAATCCAGGCCCGTATGGAAGAAATAGTTGAGCACGTTTATTATGAGATTAAATCTTCAGGCTATGAAAAAAAGTTGATCGGTGGTGTAGTGATAACAGGTGGTGGAGCGTTATTAAAACACTTGAACCAGTTGGTAGAGTATGTTACTGGTTTAGATTGTAGAGTAGGCTATCCGAATGAACACTTGTCGAAATATGAAGATATGCCTAAGACTATTTACGATGACTTGAAAAGCCCAATGTATGCTACTAGTGTTGGTTTGTTGATTAAAGGAATTCAAAAGGCAGAAGAATTATTAGAAGAAATGAAGCAACCTGGTGTTTTTGTGGAAAGCCCAGCGGCAGCTAAGGAAAAAGTAAAACGCGGTGGATTGTTTGATAAGTTGTTGAAGAAAACGACAGATTTTATCAAAGATGATATGAATGTTAGCGATGAGGATTATATAAAACCGTAATATTTTTCCACAAAACATGATTTTTCCACATTATTAACACTTGTGGAAAACGCCTGTTAAAAAAGTGTTAATATTACAGTTAGAGATGAACAGCAAATACAATTTTTAAACCACTGATTCATAACAATATGAAGTTCGAAATGTTAAAAGATAAGTCGTCAATCATCAAAGTTATTGGTGTTGGAGGCGGTGGAGGTAATGCGGTAAACCATATGTACCGCCAAGGAATTACAGGTGTAGACTTTATTATTTGTAATACCGATGCGCAGGCGCTTGAGTTTAGCCCTATCCCAAATAAGGTTCAGTTGGGCTCTAGCTTAACCGAAGGAATGGGAGCAGGTTCAATTCCTGAAGTTGGCAAGAACTCGGCAATTGAAAATATCGATGATATTAAAGCAATGCTGGGAAGCACCACAAAAATGCTTTTCATTACTGCTGGAATGGGCGGTGGTACTGGTACAGGTGCAAGTCCGATTATCGCTAAAGCAGCTAAGGAAATGGATATTTTAACGGTAGCCATTATTACAACTCCTTTTGCTTTTGAGGGCAAACGACGTAAAATGCAGGCCGATGATGGTTTAGATGAGCTGAAAAAATATGTAGATTCTTATCTAGTTATTTCTAACGACAGGTTAAGAGAAATTTTTGGAAACTTAACTTTAGGTTCAGCATTTGCGCAGGCAGATGATATTTTAACTACAGCTGCAAAGGGAATTGCGGAAATTATTACAGTTCCAGGTTATATCAACGTGGATTTCAAGGATGTGCGCACTGTAATGAAAGATAGCGGCGTCTCTATCATGGGTAGCTATGCAGCTGAAGGAGAAAATCGTGCTTTAGCAGCAGTAGAGGGAGCCTTAGCATCACCTTTATTAAAAGATAACGAAATTGAGGGTGCAAGATATATCTTGTTAAATATTAGTTCTGGTTTACGAGAAGTAACGATGGACGAGGTGACGATTATTACAGATTTTATCCAGGATAAAGCAGGTCTTTCGGCCGACTTAATTTGGGGTAACTGTATTGATGAAAGCTTGGAAGATAAATTGTCTGTGACTATTATTGCAACGGGTTTCCAAACTACAGAACAAAGGGCGAAAGATAAGGAGAACGTTAAAAAAATCTCTTTGTTAACTCCTGATGAAGCTCCATTGGTTAGGCCAATAGAGCCAGTTAACTCATTTATTGAAGCCAAACCAGAACCAATTAATACCGAACCTGTATTAAAAGTTCAAGATGAGCCTAAGCAATCGGATTTATTTGGCGATTTGTTTAACTTGAATAGAGCTGGCCAACAAGTGGAAGAATCGGAAAATTTAACGATTGTACACCAATTGGTAACTGAAGAAGAGCCTGCAACGGAAGAAAGACAAGAAGCAGGTTTCGAATTCGAGGTGAAGGTTTCTGAAACTGACTTTGTTTTTGAAACGCCAGTTGCACAGTTTAGTTTTGAAGAGGAAATTGTTGCTCCAGTACAAATTGATCAGGTTGAAGAACCGGGTGCCGACGATGATAAAAATGATGATTCGATAGAAGATCAATTAAGGAAATCAAAAGAGCGTATTTTAAGGCTAAAAGATTTAAGCATGAAATTGCGTACTACGAATGGCTTACAGGAGTTGGAAAATGAACCTGCATATAAGCGAAAACAGATGCAATTACAGCAAATCCAGCATTCATCTGAGTCTCAAGTATCGAGGTTCACGCTAAGTAATGATGAAGATGGTGCAACTGAAATAAGACCAAATAATTCATTTTTACATGATAATGTTGATTAATAAATCGAAATAGAAAATACAAAATCGCCTTAATAATGAAAATTGTTAAGGCTTTTTTGTGAAGAAAACGAAGTTGGGCAGACCAAGCGCAAGGCAAACTTCGTCAGTCTATTCCTTGATAAATACGTATTTTAAGCTTAAATTTGCGCGCATAAAAATTACATTAAAACAATATAACATTGGATATTTTCGACAAAGTAGCAAAACGAATGGGGCCAATTGGAGAACATTACAAATGGTCTCATGGATATTTCTCTTTTCCTAAGTTAGAGGGGGAGATTGCGC
>DATJDT010000186.1:0-8092 GCA_035497275.1 Pedobacter sp. | reverse complement strand
TAGCCCGTAGTGTTGGTTTTATTTACAGGCAGACCACTAGCTTTGAAATGGGAAGAAGCGAATATTCCCGCAATTTTAAATGTTTGGTTTCCGGGAAGCGAAGCAGGTAATGCCATTGCCGATGTCTTATTTGGAAAGGTTAATCCTTCGGGCAAATTAACAGCAACTTTTCCCCAAAACATTGGTCAAATACCTTTGTATTATGCCCATAAAAATACAGGACGGCCGTTGGCAGAAGGTAAATGGTTTACTAAATTCCGATCCAATTACTTAGATGTTAACAATGACCCTCTCTATCCGTTTGGTTTTGGTTTAAGCTATACAACATTTAATTTTAGTGATATTAAATTAAGTTCAGCTACTTTAGCAAAAGGTAAAACGATAACCGCAACAGTTACTTTAACAAATACTGGAAAGTATGATGGGAAAGAAGTGGTTCAATTATATCTTAGGGACATGGTTGCAAGTATTACCCGACCTGTTAAGGAGCTTAAAGGCTTTCAAAAAGTTAGCCTCAAAGCTGGAGAAAGTAAAGAAATAACTTTTACTATTGCGGAGAGCGATCTTAAATTTTATAACTCAGAACTAAAATTTGTTTCAGAACCGGGAGACTTTAAAATATTCATCGGACCAAATGTTAGAGATGTAAAAGAAGCTACCTTTAAATTTGTAAAATAAAACATAATGAAAAAACTTGCCCTCTTATTTATTTGTGCTATTATGCTAACTTCAGCTTATGGCCAAGGTTTGACTTCATTTAAAAAGGAGAACTTTATAAAGGGTTCAGACACGCTAAAATATCGAATTCTCTATCCAGAAAATTTCGATTCTGCAAAGATGTATCCTGTAGTTTTCTTTTTACACGGAAGTGGAGAGCGTGGAAATGACAATGAAAAGCAATTAACCCATGGGGCAAAAATGTTTTTAGACGAAGGATTTCGTAGCAAATTTCCGGCGATTGTTATTTTTCCGCAGTGTTCAGAAGATAGCTACTGGTCTAACGTAGAAATAGAAGCCGTAACTGGTAAAAGATTTTTTAATTTCCTAACGGATGGTACACCCACCAAGTCAATGTCGCTTCTGTTAGATTTAACAGCTCAAATAATTAAAGAGCCTTTCGCCGATAAGACTAAAATCTACATTGGCGGGTTGTCTATGGGTGGTATGGGAACTTTTGAAATATTAAGGCGTAAGCCGAAAACATTTGCTGCTGCGTTTCCCATTTGTGGGGGAGACAATACGGCCAACGTTAAAAAGTACAAGAATGTTCCTTTATGGATTTTCCATGGTGGTTTAGATGATGTGGTAAATCCTCAGCTCTCCTATAACATTTATCACGCCTTAAAAATGATAAACCGTATGCCGAAGTTTACAGTTTATCCAAAGGCAAATCACAATAGTTGGGATTCTGCTTTTGCTGAGCCTGGGCTGATGCCTTGGTTGTTTAGCCAATCAAAATAATAATCCTTCGCAGGTTAAGGTTGTTAACCTGCGAAGGTTAAAAATCTTACTCGGCCATGTTATGATAAACCGCCTGTACGTCGTCGTCCTCTTCCAGTTTATCAATTAATTTTAAAACATCAACAGCTTGTTCTTCACTCACTGGGTGATGAGATAAAGCGATACGTTCTAATTTTGAGCTTTTTAACTCAATCCCTTTTTCTTCTAAAGCTTTTTGCAAAGAGCCAAAATTCTCGAACGGTCCTTGGGCAACGGCAATATCATTACCTTCTTCATCAGCCTCCACATATAATTCTTCTAAACCAGCGTCTATTAACTCAAACTCTAATTCTTCTAAATCAAGATCATCTGACGGTACAAACCTGAAAATAGATTTACGGTTAAATATAAAATCTAACGAACCAGTTTTACCTAACGTTCCATTGGTTTTGTTAAAATAACTTCTAATATTGGCAACGGTGCGATTGGTATTATCAGTTGCTGTTTCAATTAAAACTGCAACGCCGTGTGCAGCATATCCTTCATAAACAAGCTCTTCATAGTTGGCTAACGATTTATCCGAGGCACGTTTAATGGCTGCTTCAACCCGATCCTTCGGCATATTTACGGCTTTTGCATTTTGCATTGCCGTACGTAAGCGAGAATTGGTTTCTGGATTTGCTCCAGAGTCTTTAACAGCCATTACAATATCTTTACCTATACGGGTAAATTGAACCGCCATTTTAGCCCAACGCTTAAATTTTCTTTCTTTTCTAAATTCGAATGCTCTTCCCATTTTTTCTTAGTATTGAGTTAAACGTTAGGCGCTAAACGTTCAGAACGCTAAACGCTATTCGCCAAACGCTTGTTTTTATTTCTTTAAATTTAATAACATATCTTCAGTCATTTTTGCAATGTCAAATGACGGTTTCCAGAACCAATCTTTCCTTGCAAAACTATCGTCTATTGAACTTGGCCAGCTATTAGCAATTTCTTGTCTTGGATCATTCTCCGTATAGCTTAGTTTAAAATCAGGAATATGCTTTCTTATTTCAGTCGCTAAAACTTCTGGTGTAAAACTTACGCCAGCAAAATTATAGCTCGAACGAATCGAAATCTGATTAGCTGGTGCATCCATTAACTCAATTGTTCCACGAATAGCATCTTCCATATACATCATAGGCAATTCCGTAGTTGCAGATAAAAACGAAGCATAACTTCCTTTCTTTAGCGCTTCATGAAAAATATGAATCGCATAATCAGTTGTACCACCACCCGGAGCAGCCTTCCAGCTAATTAAACCAGGATAACGTATGCTCCTAACATCTAAATTATACTTTTGAAAATAATATTCACACCAACGTTCGCCAGCCAGTTTACTGTTTCCGTACACAGTATTTGGATCCATTGTACAATATTGTGGCGTATTGTTTTTTGGAGAGTTAGGGCCAAAAACCGCAATAGAACTTGGCCAGTAAACTTTGGCAGTTTTAAAAGCTAAAGCTAAATCTAATACATTTAATAGCCCGTTCATATTCAAGTCCCAAGCTAATTTTGGATTTTGCTCACCCGTTGCAGACAGCAATGCTGCTAATAAATAAACTTGTGTGGGTTTGTATTTGGTAAAAATATCTTTTAAAATCTCTTTGTCAAGTACGTTTACAAATTCAAATGGGCCTGCATTTTTAGTCTCGTAATCCGGTCTGCGAATATCGCATGCCACAACATTATCATTGCCATATCCATTACGCAAAGCGTTAACTAGTTCTGTACCAATTTGACCATTCGATCCTAATACCAATATTTTTTCGTTCATACCTCTTGAGAAATTTGAGCAAAGTTAAAAAAAGGAACCAAACCTTATGCTAGCCATCTCTTAATTTTTTACTAAATCGTTTTATTAATGTAAACATATTTTTACAATCAGTAATTAACTGTATAAATGCACCTAAGTGTAATTTGTACACGCATTTCTCCTCGATCTTTGATTTTATTTCTACTGGATTTCGTAATTTAAAGATATTTTACCTAATTTAATTGCTCAAAACACAAAACAAAACCTAACCGAATATTATGGACAGAAGAGATGCCGTAAAGAGTGTGGCCTTTTTAATTGGAGGGGCATTATCGGCCACTACTATTGCTACACTATTTGACAGCTGTACCCAGCCTGGCAAAAACAGTGAAAATCTATTTTCAGCAGATCAAGAAAAATTAGTTGCAGAAATTGCTGACATTATTCTTCCCACAACCGCAATGTCTCCAGGGGCTAAAGCAGCAGCTGTGGGACCATTCATTACGATGATGATCAAAGATTGTTACCCAGAAGAAGCTCAAAAAGCTTTTGTAAAAGGATTGGAAGATCTTGAAGAAACTTCTAAAAAGGATTACAGTAAATCATTTCTAGAAATTAGCGTTAAAGAACGTGAACTATTGTTGCGTAAACTAAGAGAAGCGACTATTGCAAGCCAGAAAAAAGAAGCTGATGAAATAGCAGAGGCGCAAAAACTGGAAGAAACTAAAGCACAACAACAATCTGCCAAAGAAAACATGACAAATCCTATGGCGATGAAAGAGAAACCAAATAAAAAACCTCAGTTTTTCGCTATTGCAAGGGACCTTACCATTCTTGGATTTTTTACTTCAGAAATTGGTGCTACAAAAGCTTACGAATACATTGCCATTCCGGGCAAATACGATGGCGATTACAAAATTAAACCAGGTCAACGTCTCTTTGTTTAGGTAACACATAAAACACAACAATAAACTATGAACTTAAATACTAAAGCTACGGCTCAAAATACTTATGACGCAATTGTGGTAGGTTCCGGTATAAGTGGAGGTTGGGCCGCAATGGATCTTACAAAAAAAGGATTAAAAGTGTTAATGCTCGAAAGAGGGCGTAACATCGAACATATAAAAGACTATACTACGGCCATGAAAAAGCCTTGGGAGTTCGAGCACAGAGGCAAACTTACTGAAGCACAAAAGAAAACTCATCCAGTTCAAAAAAGAGATTATCCATATACAGAATTCAATGAGAGTTTTTGGGTAAATGATGAGGAATGCCCGTATACGGAAGTAAAACGATTTGACTGGTACCGTGGATTTCACGTAGGTGGAAAATCACTCATGTGGGGCCGACAAAGCTATCGGTTAAGTGACCTAAACTTTTCTGAAAATGCAAAAGACGGACATGGTGTAGATTGGCCAATTCGTTATAAAGATATTGCCCCATGGTATGATTATGCTGAGAAATTTGCGGGCATCAGCGGTCAGGTAGAAAATTATCCCCACTTTCCAGATGGACATTTTTTACCTCCGATGGACTTAAATGTTGTTGAAAAATCTGTTAAAAAAAGAATCGAAGATCACTTTAAGCGTTCAAGGATCATGACCATTGGTCGTGTAGCTAACTTAACTGTTGAACACGGTGGTCGTGGTAACTGCCAATACAGAAATTTATGTAGCCGCGGTTGCCCATTCGGCGCCTATTTTAGCACGCAGTCTGCTACCTTGCCCGCAGCAGTTGCCACAGGTAATTTAACTTTAAGACCTTTTTCTTATGTTACCGAGGTAATGCATGATAAAGAAACCAAAAAAGCTACCGGAGTTCGCATCATCGATACTGAAACCAATGAAACGATGGAATTCTTTGCCAAAATCATTTTCGTAAATGGTTCTACCTTGGCAACAACCCAAATTTTATTAAGCTCAACTTCAGAGGCTCATCCAAACGGATTAGGCAATGCAAGTGGCGAACTTGGTCGTAACTTAATGGACCATCATTTCCGTTGTGGCGCATCTGGCGAAGCCGAAGGATTTGAAGATAAATACATTTTCGGAAAACGTGCCAATGGTATTTACATTCCGCGCTATCGTAATATCGGTAATGATAAGAGAGATTATTTACGTGGTTTTGGCTTCCAAGGTGGCGCAAATCGTTCAAATACCCATACTGGCATTGCAGAAATGGACTTTGGTGGAGATTTCAAAGACTTAATCAGCACTCCCGGAAACTGGAATATGAACTTAGGTGGCTTTGGAGAAACTTTGCCAAATCGCGATAACAGGGTTACATTAGACAAAAGCAAAAAAGATAAATGGGGACAACCTGTAATCGCTATCGACTGCCAATTTGGAGACAACGAGTTTAAAATGCGTCAAGATATGATGAATGATGCAGCTGAAATGTTAGAAATTGCAGGCATGAAAAACATCAAAACTTTCGATAATGGTTCTGCACCAGGTATGGCCATCCATGAGATGGGAACGGCTCGTATGGGTAACGACCCTAAAACCTCCGTGTTAAACAAATGGAACCAAATGCATGAAGTGAAAAATGTTTTTGTAACAGATGGTTCTAGTATGCCTTCAATTGCCTGTCAAAACCCATCGTTAACTTTTATGGCATTAACGGCCAGAGCGGCAGATTTTGCAGTGAGCGAACTAAAAAAAGGAAATATATAAAAGCAGAAAGGAAAAAGCTTAAAGACTAAAGCGGCATTACATTGCTTTTAGCTTTGGTCTTTAAGCTTTCCGCTATAAAAATATGAAAGAAAAGATAAGAATGGGAATGGTTGGCGGGGGAAAGCAGGCCTTTATTGGCGCTGTTCACCGTATAGCTGCAAACCTTGATGGTTTAATAGAACTATGCTGTGGTGCCCTAAGCTCCAATCCTGAAAATGCAAAAGCTTCTGGCAAGGATTTATTTTTACCAGATGATAGAAGTTATACAAGTTTTGAAGAAATGATTCTCTCTGAAAGTAAATTACCTGCCTCTGAAAGAATGCATTTTGTAAGTATTGTTACACCAAATCACCTTCACTTCGAACCAGCCATGCTGGCCTTAACACATGGATTCCACGTATTAATTGATAAGCCCATTACTTTTAGCTTAGCTGAAGCAAAAGCATTAAAAGCCAAGGCAGATGAAACCGGACTATTAATTTGTTTAACGCATACTTATTCGGGCTATCCAATGGTTAAGCAAGCAAAACAAATGATAAAAGATGGTGAACTGGGGAAAATTAGAAAAATTTGCGTCGAATATCCTCAAGGTTGGTTGAGTTTACCAGCCCCAAGTGATAATAAGCAAGCTGCTTGGCGAGCCGATCCGGCTAAAAGTGGAATTAGTGGTTGTATGGCAGATGTGGGAACTCACGCAGCACATTTGGCAGAATATATTTCAGGACTTCAAATCACTCAAATTTGCGCCGATCTAAATATCGTTGTTAAAGACAGGTTATTAGACGATGATGGTAACGTATTATTAAGATTTAATAATGGTGCGAATGGCATCTTAATGGCATCTCAAATTGCCGCGGGAGAAGAAAACGCCATTAAAATTCGCGTTTATGGAGAGAAAGGCGGCATGGAATGGCATCAGATGGAACCAAATACTTTAACTATAAAATGGTTAGATCAACCAGCTCAAGTGTACCGAACAGGTAATAACTATGTGTCTGATATTGCTAAATTTAACACAAGAACGCCGTCTGGTCACCCAGAAGGATATCTAGAAGCATTTGCTAATATTTATAGAAATTTTGCGTTAACATTAGCAGCTAAACAAGAGGGAACTGAACCAACAGAAGCAATGCTCGATTTCCCGGGTGCTATAGAAGGTATTAGAGGAATGGCTTTTATAGAAAATGTAGTCGCCTCGAGTAAATCTGATCAAAAATGGTTCGATTTTAAAATATAAAACAATGACAACAATACAAGGACCCGCTATATTCTTAGCCCAATTTATTGGAGACGAAGCCCCATTTAACTCATTAGACAATATCTGCAAATGGGCAGCAGACTTAGGATACAAAGGAATACAAATACCGACGCTCGACGCAAGGTTCATCGACTTGAAATTGGCTGCAGAAAGCAAAACCTATGCCGATGAATTAAAAGGCAAAGTAGCTGCTCATGGCTTAGCAATCACTGAACTTTCCACTCACCTGCAAGGTCAATTAGTTGCAGTAAACCCAGCGTACGACAAGCTATTTGATGCCTTTGCAGCTGAAGAGGTAAAAAATAATCCCAAGGCAAGAACAGCTTGGGCGGTTCAACAACTTAAATATGCAGCAAAAGCTTCCCAGAATTTGGGTTTAAATGCACACGCCACATTTAGTGGCTCTTTACTTTGGCATACTTTTCATCCATGGCCTCAGCGACCAGATGGTTTAGTGGAGGAAGGCTTCACTGAATTAGCTAAACGATGGTTGCCAATTTTAAATGAATTTGATAATTGTGGAGTTGACGTTTGTTATGAAATACATCCAGGCGAAGATCTTTTTGATGGAGAAACCTACGAGATGTTCCTCGAAAAAGTGAATAACCATCAAAGGGCCTGCTTACTTTATGATCCATCACACTTTGTTTTGCAGCAATTAGATTATATTCAATACATCGATTTTTATCATGAACGTATCAAAGCATTTCATGTGAAAGATGCTGAATTTAACTCAACTGGTAAACAAGGCACATTTGGAGGTTATCAAAGCTGGGCTAATCGTGCTGGTCGTTACCGCTCACCAGGTGACGGACAAGTAGATTTTAAACGGATTTTTAGCAAGTTAACTCAATACGATTTTAAAGGATGGGCTGTGATGGAATGGGAATGCTGTATCAAGGATTCAGAAACTGGCGCAAGAGA
>DATJDT010000185.1:0-2135 GCA_035497275.1 Pedobacter sp. | reverse complement strand
CACAGATTGTCTATCAGGTCTGCTATAGGCCAAAATTCCACGATCAAACCTGATGATATAGTCGAAAGCCCCTTGAAATAAAGTACTTATATCAAATCCCTTATAAGAAAAGCCAAAACTTAAACCTGTGGTATATTTCGGCGAATTAGTACCTAAATAACCAAAATCATTTTGATCGATAATTCCATCGCCATTTAAATCAGTAAATTTGATTGAACCTAATTGTAAATTTCCCAACGGAATACTGGTAGTTAGCTTAGGCGCCGTATATAAATCTGCTAAATTTTGGTAAAAACCATCAGATGTGTAACCAAATTGGGCGCCAACTGGCTTACCCGTACTACTTAACCAAGGATAAAGTGTAGCAGGTTCATCTCTATATACTACTTCATTTTTGGCAAAGCTAATATTGGCATTGGTAAAGAATGAAAAGTCTGAGTTAATCCTATCTCGGTATGTTAAATCTAACTCATACCCTGTATTCTTTACTATTCCTAAATTGTACAGAGGTACACTAGCACCAAAACTCCCAGGTAATGTACCCGGTGCAGATACAATATTTTTACGTTTCTTATAGAAATAATCTACGACAAAATTTAACTTTCCTTTAAGCATTTTTAAGTCTACCCCAACATTACCATCTTGTTGTACTTCCCAAGTAATATCATAATTAGAGAGAGTGGGTTCAATCAATCCAGCGTTACTAGTTGGTGTTTCTCCAAATTCATAAGCTCTCCCAGAACCAGTAGAATATGTTTTTCCATAGGCAAATGTACTTGTACCAATCGCATCATTCCCCACTAGTCCATACGATGCACGAATTTTTAATGCATCCACAAACTTCACATTATTTTTAAAGAAAGGCTCTTCACTAATGTTCCATCCTATACTTCCTGCTGGAAAAAACTGGTAACGTTTACTTGATTGGAACTTGTCTGATCCGTTATAGCCTGCGCTAAAGTCGACCAGATATTTCTGTTTATAATTATAACCTGCTTTAGTTGTAAAACCACGAATATTAGAAGGTTCTAATGCATTAATAGCAGTAGTAGTTTGATTAACCAAAGCCAATGCAGAAATATTGTGGTTCCCAAAGCTTCTGTTATAGTTTAAATTTGCCTGAACGTTTAATAATTTATTTGTCCCACCAGAAGAACCTTCTCTAACCAAAGTACCCATCCGATACATATCAGTTTTCCATGGGTTATAGCTTTTGGTATTGGCATTATATACATAAGCCAAAATCTCTAGGTTAGTTCCACTTCCACTGCGTCGTAGCGTTCTGGTAAACCCATAATCACTAGCAAAAGAAACCAGGGCATTGGCTCCTAATCCTTTAGTAATAAAATCTAATTTTTGATTTGCTTGTGCTACAAAATTTAAGTTATTCCCATAACTACGGGTATAGCCAGCATATTTTAAATTGGCAACCGGGTTAGGCTTTGTTGCTGTAGAGGTAGAAGTAGCAATTAAACCATTTGGCCAATATACAGGGTATAAAAATGAAGAAAGCTCTCCATTCCATAGATATTGAAAAATTGTACCTCCATTATTCCAAGCCTTGTCATAAGGCTCGTTGGTAATACCGAAACGGCCCGATAAATCTAAACGGATGTGCAAATCCTTGGTTGGATCGATATCTACGTTTGACCTGAAATTGTATCTGTTGTAAGTGTAATTAGTTTCATAGCCTTGATCTTTTGAAAAATCTTTAAATAAACCACCTTGAGCTAAATAACCCAATGAAACAAAATACTTGGCAATTTTAGAGCCACCACTTACATCAAAATTGATACGGTTTTGAATACTTACATCTTTCATTACCTCATCCCACCAATTAACATTTGGATAATTGTATGGATCATCGTTTAAACGGTAATGATCTAAATTATTACCACTAAAGTATTGAGGATAAGAACTTGTAGGATCAACGAACTGACCTACCAAGCGCTCTCTTAATAATTGCAGGGTATTGTAGCCATCATTCATTTCGGGTCTCCTAGTTGGCATTTGTAACCCTGTTTCGTTCCTAAAAGTAAGTGTTGGCTTCCCTGCTTCACCCCTACGAGTTCTCACAATTAGTACACCGTTTGCGCCGCGTACACCATAAACTGCAGTTGTTGAGGCATCTTTTA
>DATJDT010000184.1:0-4021 GCA_035497275.1 Pedobacter sp. | reverse complement strand
AAATGCTATGTGAGGGCAACTTTTCACGAACCGCAACCTCAATATCCTTATGAGATCGTAATTGACCCTAAAATGGCCTTTGGTACAGGTCACCATCAAACTACAACGATGATGATGGAATATATTCTGGAAATGGATATGACTGGAAAAGTGGTTTTAGATATGGGTGCTGGAACAGGAATCTTAGCTATTTTGGCATCAAAACGGGGCGCAAAGCAATTAGTAGCGATAGATAATGATGATGTTTGCTATGAAAGCGCCATCGAAAATGCTGCCCTCAATAATATCGATAATCTAACTTCGTTATGTGGAAGTAAAGAAGCTATTCCTGCGCTTGAGTTTGAGCTAGTTTTGGCTAACATTAACCGGAATATTTTGCTCGATCAGATTGAAACTTATGCAAAGGTATTGAAGGATAATGGGACCATACTTTTTAGTGGTTTCTATGAAACGCCAGACTTGGGAATGATTACTGCGCATTGTAGGCAATTTAAGCTTAAATACGTTGATCATAAGAAGATAGGCGATTGGGTAGCGGCTAGGTTTGTGAAGGGCTTGGAAGGCTAGCGAATTATTGCAATTACGAAAAACAATTAAGCAAAATGAAAGTACACTTTATTGCAATAGGCGGTAGTGCAATGCATAACCTGGCGATTGCCTTGCATCAAAAAGGTTATGAAGTTACCGGGTCTGACGATGTGATTTTTGAACCATCGAGCAGCCGCCTTGCTAAGTATGGAATCCTGCCTGCGCAAGAAGGTTGGGATATAAAAAACATCAAGCCAGATTTGGATGCGGTAATTTTAGGTATGCACGCACGCATTGATAACCCAGAGTTAATAAAAGCGCAAGAGTTGGGCCTGAAGATTTATTCTTATCCTGAATATATTTACGAGCAATCTAAAGATAAATTAAGAGTAGTTATTGGAGGCAGTCACGGTAAAACTACAATTACCTCCATGATTTTGCATGTGCTTAATTATTATCAAAAAGATTTCGATTATTTGGTAGGCGCGCAGTTAGCTGGTTTCGAAACGATGGTTAAGGTAACAGAAAGTGCTCCCGTAATCATTATCGAAGGTGATGAATATTTAGCTTCACCCATTGATAGAAGACCAAAATTTCACTTGTACCATGCTAATATTGCGGTAATAAGCGGAATTGCATGGGATCATATCAACGTCTTTCCCACTTTTGGGGATTATATTTCTCAATTTGATAAATTTATTTACACAATTTTCCCCAATGGAAAATTAATTTACTGTGAGAGTGATGAAGAATTAAAACAAATTGTGCTAAATACGAAGGCAAATATTGAAAAAATCCCTTACGTTATTCCTCCCAATAAAGTAGTTGATGGAGTGACTGTATTGTTGCCGAATACCACTTTGGAAGTCTTTGGAAATCATAACTTAATGAACCTAAATGCCGCGCGTTTGGTTTGTTTGGAGTTGGGTATAAACGATGAGGATTTTAGAGTTGCGATAGCCAGTTTTACCGGCGCGGCAAAGCGTTTGGAACTATTAAATAGCGTAAACGACACCAATATCTATAAAGACTTTGCACATTCTCCGTCTAAACTAAAAGCCTCTGTGGATGCAGTGAAGGCACAATTTAAAGAGCGGAAGTTGGTGGCATGCATTGAGCTTCATACATTTAGCAGTTTAAATTCAAGTTTTTTGGATCAATATAAAAACACAATGGATAAGGCTGATGTACGCATTGTTTACATAGACGAAAAAACGTTTCATATTAAGAAAATGGTGCCCTTAACCAAGGATGATATTGTGCATGCTTTTAACGATAAGGACTTGATGTTTTTTGATGATTCTAATGAGCTCGAAACCTATTTACGGAGCCTAAATTTTAAAGCTACAAATTTGCTACTGATGAGTTCGGGTAACTTTGGGGGTATAGATTTGATAAAGTTGGCATATGAGTTGAATAGCTAAAGTAGTAAACCATAACCCGTAACTGTATGAGCTTAATTGGAAAAAACATTAGAACACTTCGTCAAAGAAATGGATGGAGTCAAGGTGAAGTAGCTAAGAGATTAGAAATATCGATACCTGCATTTTCGAAAATTGAAACAGGTATTACTGATGTTAATATTTCCAGGTTAGATCAGATAGCTGCTTTGTTCGAAGTTTCTACCATTGATCTTATTTCTAAAGAGGGCGAGCATCATCAATCAGAAAATACTGCTGAGATAAATATGCTACGAGAAAAAATAGCATCTAAAGAAGAAGAAATTATCAACTTACAAAAGAAGGTAATCGATCTTTACGAAGAGCTTAGAAAGAAGGATAAAGCGATGCTTTAAATGGTTTTTCTCATCGTTAAATGACGTTTTCCAAATGTGGCTCCTGTAGCCTCATGGAAGGCAAGCATTTTATCGTTGAAATCGCCTACCCAAGATAATTCCAATTCAGTATACTGATTTTTTGGAAGTACATATTCACCTAATTTGATAATGAGGGCTGATTCGAGGCCATGCTTCTGGTATTTACTTTTTGTACCCATTACAATGGCTCGCATTCTCGTAACGCCAACCCATCTCTTATAGGCAAACTTTAGCTTTTCTAGTAGGCCAAGTTTGCCATTAAGTCCTTTTATCATTTGATTGGCATCTGGTATAATTACTACGAATGAAACGGGCTCTCCGTTTGCGTAGGCAAACCAAATCAGGTTCTCATCCATGATTACTTCCATTTGCTTAAAGCTTTCCTGAAGCGTTTCTTTCTTGATGGGAACAAAATTTTCAAAATCCTTCCAACCATCATTGTAAATTTCCATCAAATCATTGATGTACTTTTCGGCATTCTTTTTAGAGAAATGTTCAAAAGAATAATCCGGTTTTGCGGCAACCCAATTAGCGATTTTTGTAAAGCGTGCAGGAAACGGTATGGTGAGGTTGATGTGGTTAGTTAATTGCTCATAAGCCGTTTCAAAGCCATAGGCCTTAAACAATTGATGGTAGTATGGTGGATGATAGTTCATGCTGTAAGAGGGCGAGGTAAAGCCTTCTACCAATAAACCCCAAAAAGAATCATTTTCGCCAAAGTTAATTGGTCCTTCTATTACCTCCATACCATTTGAAGCCAGCCAATTTTTGGCAGTATCAAATAATAGGAAAGCTGCTTCCTGGTCATTTATGCATTCAAAAAAACCTATTCCTCCAGTTGGTCGCTCATAGATATGCGCCTTTTTATCGTTAATAAATGCGGCAATTCTTCCAATCGTTTTTTTGGTGTTGTCTTTCAATATCCAACGAATGCATTTTCCATGTTTAAAGAAAGGGTTCTTTGTTGGATCAAATATCTTTTCAATATCTTGATCTAAAGGACGGATCCAGTTTTTATCATTTGCATAAATGGTTTGGACAACATTTAAAAAAGCTTGTGCTGCTGCTTTATCTTTAACGACTTCAATTTGCATTTTTGGAGGTTATTAAAATAAAAAGCACCCCATAAGGATGCTTTTATGATATGAAATTTTAGGGACAATTAGTATCTATCGTCGTCATCGTCATCGTCGTCATCAAAGCTCTCAAAAGTATCAAGGTCGTCCAATGGCACGTCGAAGTCATCCTCTTCTTCAGCTAAGACCTCATTATCTTGAATGTCATCATCATCTTCTCCATCTGATTCCTTTTTGGACAGAGGTTTGTTAATTGGCGTTTTTTGAATTGGTTTTTTTGGCGTTTTCATAACACAAAAAATATTAATTGTACGAAAGTTCTACTGCTTATCTAAATTACATAAAATCTTTTTAAATAGAAAGAAACCTGTTTTTTAGATTTTTTTATTTAGTTCAAAATTAAGAGAAAAAGCTTTTTTCTGAAATTTTTTTTAACTTTTTTAGTGTGCTGTAGCTTAATGGGTTAAACTAATTAGGAGCTAACATTACCTGGTTATGTTTGTTAGAGGCGTCGGGAATGGTAAAATAAACGCGCAATTTATTGAAATCTCGGTGGGTAGCTCAATGGACTAATAGTAGCAAAAAAAAAGCGTCCTAATAG
>DATJDT010000183.1:0-1968 GCA_035497275.1 Pedobacter sp. | reverse complement strand
CAATACCTTGGTTTAACCCCAATGTTGTTGGGCGTTTCGCTAATGCTTTCCATGGAGATTGTGCCACTAATATACCGGGCACCTGAAGTAGGGCGACTACTAAAATAAATAGGCTTAACTTATTTAATAATGAGGAGGGTTTTCGCTTGAACATGCTTATGATGAATTTACTAAATGACTTACGAAATCTAAAATATGCTTTTTAAGCTAGCTATTATTCAGCTAGCTTAAAAAGCGCAAAATCCGTAAAGAAGTAGTGTAATTATAATAAGTTTGGCCTAGTTGAATCTCGATGGAGAGAAAATTCCAAGAGAGAGGGGAGGTTTTTCTTCTGCAATTAACTGACTAACCAATGATCCTGTTGCTGGACCTAAACCCAAGCCCATCATTCCGTGACCCGTAGCAACAATTAAATTTTTTACTTTATGGCTATAGCCAATGTAAGGCAATCCATCAGGAGATGATGGTCTAAAACCAAACCATATCTTTTCCATGCTTGGAACTTCAGGTTTGAGATCTGGGAAATATTTTGGTACAGATTCAACAATTCCTAATACCCGCTGCTTATTGATATTTTGATTAATCTGACCTAACTCCATCGTTCCCCCATATCTAATGCTTCCATTCATTGGCGTGATAGCTACCCTAGCTTCACATAAAAGTGCAGGAATATGCATTCTTTGCGCCGGTTCAGGTTCCATAAAAGAATAACCTTTACCCGGCATAATAGGAATATTCATGTCAACCATTTTTGCAATCTCGGGCGACCAAGAGCCTGTTGCTAAAACATAATGATCAGCTTTCCATTCCTGATTACCAGTAAACAATTTGTTAATTTCTTTACCTGCCAGTTCAATTTGTGTTACTTCATGATTGCGCATTAACTTCACTCCATTTAATTGCAGGTAATTCAATAGTGCATCCATCAATTTTTGAGGATATAAATGCGAATCGCAACGATAATGAACAGCTCCCAGTACGTCTAATTTTAACTCTGGCTGTAAGGCAGCACATTCTGCTGGATTAAGAATAGCCATATCTAAGCCTAATTCCAACGCCTTTTTTACTAAATGAGCCTCTTCTTCTGCAGCTTTATCTGTTTTATAAAAGGCTAATATACCATTATCCTGCAGTTCGAAATCTGCTTTAAGTTCCTCAGCCAAGCTATGATAAAGGCTTTTGCTTAATAATGATAAATCACGTAGTGGAACTGCCGATCGCTCTACATGTTTTGCATTGGCATTTTTTAAGAATTTTAAACCCCATCCAATTAACTTTCCATTTAATGATGGCTTTACATAAAAAGGACTTTTACTATTAAACATCCATCGGATGCCCTGTTGTACCATTCCTGGTGAGGCCAGAGGCACAAAATGGCTCGGCACAATCATTCCCGCGTTTCCATAAGAACAATTATCTTTCAAATCGCCCTTGTCTAATATAGTTACACTATATCCTTTTTTTTGAAGATAATATGCCGAACTTAAACCAACGATACCACCCCCTATTATGATTACTGAATTGTTCACTTTTGTTTAATTGGTTAACTTGTTAGTTGATACTATAAAACCTGAAATCCATGAGCATAAGGGTCATCATCATCAATTTTGATGGTATTATAACCATATACCCTTGCCCAACCTTCAACACTTGGTATAATTGCATCGATGTCATTTACTTTTACAACATCTTCTACTTTTCCAATAAACTTACTACCGATAATACTCTCATGGATGAATGTTTCGCCAGCTTTAAGCTTCCCTTTAGCATGCCATTGTGCCATCCGTGCCGAAGTTCCGGTTCCACATGGTGATCGATCTATTGCTTTGTCGCCATAAAAAACCGCATTTCTAGCAGTAGATGTTGAGTCAAGCGGGGCTCCTGCCCATAAAATATGGCTACAACCATTGATTGTTTCATCTTGTGGGTGGACAAATGTGTATTGCGGCAGGTAAGTAGCCATGGCTG
>DATJDT010000182.1:0-4349 GCA_035497275.1 Pedobacter sp. | reverse complement strand
CCAAAAATGCTTGGGCCTCAGGCTACTTTCGCCAAGTATGGCCAAAGCGAAGCTTTGGTAAGTGAAAATTTACCTCACTTTTCGACTATGGTTGATGATGTTAGTTTTTTAAAGTGTGTAACTACAGATCAATTTAACCATGCACCTGCCCAATTATTAATCCATACTGGTAGTCCGCGATTAGGTAGACCGAGTATGGGAAGCTGGGTGACGTACGGCTTAGGGTCCGAAAATCAGAATTTACCCGGATATGTGGTTTTAACTAGTGGAGGTAGTTTTCCTGATGCTGGAAAAAGTGTATGGGGGAGTGGATTTTTACCATCTGTGTATCAAGGGGTACAATGTAGAAGTGAAGGCGATCCTGTTCTGTTCATAAAAGATCCTGATGGGATGAATAGAGATTTGAGAAAAGCCTCCATTGACGCAATCAATAAAGCGAATGAGCAACAATATAAAGAATATAATGACCCAGAAATTTTATCCCGTATTGCACAATATGAAATGGCCTATCGGATGCAAATCTCTGCACCAGAAGTGATGAATATCAATGATGAACCTGCCTATATTCATGAAATGTACGGAACGAAACCTGGCAAAGCCTGTTTTGCAAACAATGTGTTGCTTGCTCGTAAATTGGTAGAAAAAGGTGTTCGATATATCCAATTATTTGATTGGGGTTGGGATGCGCATGGCGATAGCCCTGGCAATTCTTTAAATATTGGATTAAAAAATAAATGTAGAAGTATAGATAAACCCATTACAGCATTGTTACTAGATTTAAAACAACGAGGTTTGCTCGAAGAAACATTGGTTGTTTGGGGCGGTGAATTTGGGCGAACACCTATGATGGAAAATAGAAATGGTGTACAAAATCCATATAAAGGTCGTGATCACCATACCGAAGCCTTTACCATTTGGATGGCTGGCGGTGGAATAAGAAAAGGATTTACCCACGGTGAAACAGACGAGATTGGCTATAGTGCTATAAGTGGAAAAGTTGATGCTTTTGACGTTCAAGCAACGATTTTAAATCAATTAGGTTTCAATCATGAAGAATTTACCTATCCATTTCAAGGAAGACCGTTTAGGCTAACAGATGTGTCGGGAAAGGTAATTAACGAAATAATAGCCTAATTAAAATTTTTAAATATTAATGAACCAATAACTTAGTACGATGCCTCAAACACGAAGAGATTTTTTAAAACAAACTGCATTTGCGAGTGCTTTGCCTATGATAAATCCAATAACAGAGTTAATGGCGAACCCCATGGCAACAGTAAAAGCTAATGCAGGATTTGAGCTTTTATTTATGCAAACCGACTGGGGTTTTAAAGGCTCAATTGATGAATTTTGTGCAGCTGCAAAAAATGAAGGCTATGATGGCATCGAAGTATGGTGGCCGGGAGATGAAAATGCCGCTAAGCTTTTCAATGCATTAAAAAAGCATCAATTGGCAGTTGGTTTTCTTTGTGCTGGTCAGCAGGCAAATTTTTCAGAACACTTTACTTCCTTTAAGACAAATTTAGACGCCATTTGTGCCAATAAATTTCAAAGGCCAATTTATATCAACTGTCACTCAGGGAAAGATTATTTTTCTTATGAAGATAATAAACAGTTAATTGATTATGTAACCGTTAAAAAAAAATCATCTGGCATTCCGATTTACCATGAAACACATCGTGGAAGAATGATGTATACCGCACCAATTGCAAAGAATTTTGTCCAGAAGAACCCCGAGGTTAGACTTACCTTAGATATATCGCACTGGTGTGTTGTGCATGAAAGTTTGTTGGCTGATCAAAAAGAAACGATAGACTTTCTGTTGAACAATGTAGATCACATACATTCGAGAATTGGCTATGCTGAAGGTCCGCAAGTTAATGATCCACGTGCTCCTGAGTGGCAAAATGCAATCAAAGCACATTTAGCGTGGTGGGATGCTGTTATTGCAAAAAAGAAGAAGAATGGAGAACGAATGACGATTTTAACCGAATTTGGTCCGCCCGATTATATGCCAACTTTACCCTATACTCGTCTGCCAGTAGCAGATCAATGGGCTATTAACGTATATATGATGAATTTGCTTAAAAAGAGATATTTATAGATGCTAGATTTTTTTGGTCGTTTCCACCCAATTTTTGTTCATCTTCCAATTGGGATCTTATTACTGGCTTGCCTATTTATTTTATTATCTGCAAAAACGCAATTTGCGGGTTTAAAACAGTCAATTCCTCTGGTATTGTTATTAGGGGCCTCAAGTGCGGTAATCTCTTGTTTAACAGGTTACTTGTTGGCGAATAGTGGTGAATATGATGGTAATCTTGTGAGCAATCATCAATGGATGGGAATTTCAGTAGCAGTAATTGCAATAATGTTATGGATACTTTATCTAAAAATAACAACTACTTGGATTTTGAACCTAATTTCGATTGCGCTTATTATTTTGATTTCGATTACTGGGCATTTGGGTGGCTCATTAACGCATGGAGCTAATTATTTAACTGAGCCATTAAAAGAGGATAGAAATAAGAAAGCTGCTATTCCACCTATTCCGAATATTGCAGAAGCTTTTGTTTATAAAGATGCCGTACAACCATTGTTGCAAAACAGATGTTATAATTGTCACGGTGCAGAAAAGCAAAAGGGTAAGTTGAAGCTTGATGCTCAAGAGTATATCTTAAAAGGTGGCAAGGCAGGTAAAACCGTTGTGCCTGGCAATGCAGAAGAAAGTGAGTTGATAAAGAGGATTTTATTGCCGTTAAGTGATGAAGATCATATGGCGCCAAAGGAAAAACCTCAACTAACTATGAATGAAATTGCATTGCTAAAATGGTGGATTGACAATGGTGCAGATTTCAATAAGAAATTTAAAGAGCTCCCGCAATCAGGTGCTATTAAACAATTACTAAATGAACTGCAAAAGGGCGATTTAACTACAAAGGCGAGTGACTTACCAACAAAGGAGATTGGTGCTGCTAATACAGATGCAATCTCGACGCTCACTAATGCGGGGATTACGGTAGTGCCAGTAGCGAAAAATACGAATTACCTTTCAGCTAATTTTGTAAATGCAAAATCCTTTTCCGACAGTTTAACTCAAAGTATCAAGAAAATAAAAGAACAATTGATTTGGGTAAAGTTAGAAAATGAAGCCGTTAATGATCAAGTTTTGAATGTTTTTAGGGATTGTAAAAACTTGACTCGATTAAGTTTAAATCATACTAAAATTACTGATAGAGGTTTAGCTTCTTTAAGTGAAATGAATGAACTTCAATCATTAAGTTTAGTGGGAACTAAAATCACCATAAATGGCCTATTAAAACTTGGTAAACTTAAAAGGCTAAAAAATATCTACTTGTATCAAACTAATATTAAGATGGCTGATTGGAATAAATTGAAAACACTTTTTCCAAAAGCTAAATTAGACAGCGGAAATTATCGTGTGCCGACATTGCCAGAAGATACGACTTTATTAAAATAGGATATCATACTCCTGTTCGTGTTTCTTCTCTTTGATAAATTAAACCTAGCTTTGTAATATGGAAGACAAAATTGTAATATATCATAACTATGAAAACCCTATTGAGGCAAATATTGTCTTAACTAGGTTGAAAGATGCTGGCTTTAATTGCTTTTTATCAGGAGAGGCAACAGCCAGCTTAAGGCCTTTTTTTGACGCGTCAATTAGTGGTATTCAATTACATGTTTTTGAAGACGATGTAGCGGCAATTAGCGCGTTGCTTGGCGAAGAAAGCGAGCTGTAATGGAAGACAAAATTGTTGTTCATAGTACCTATTATAATCCAATCGAAGCCAATATTGTTAAAAGTAGATTGGAGGATAGTGAAATCCCTTGCTTTTTAACAGATGAAAATGTAGCTACCATTAATCCTATGTATAATCAGGCGATAGGGGGAGTTAAGCTTCATGTTTTTGAAAAAGATATAGAACGGATCAATGTGTTGCTAAGCGACAAGCATGAAGGATTCGAGGTGGAGAATAATGTACTTGAAGAGGATAGTGAGGTAGTTGAAATGACAATTTGTGAAAGTTGCGGTTCATCCAATGTTGGATTTGGTCAGGCAACTAAAAAGAGATTTAGCTTGTGGGTTATGATTGTATCTATCCTATTTTTTATTTATCCCTTCAAATCGAATAATTGTTACCACTGCTATGATTGTGGTCATGAATTCAAATAAAAAAATCCCATTTTGAATTTATTCAAAATGGGATCTTCAAGTCGTGGCTTTCGACCATATCCAGGCCGGCGCGCCAGCGGCGGCTGCCGGCAATTTGCCGGCCATCCGTGAGCGTGATGGTGAAGTCGCCGCTGTCATTCGTCTCCGCCGC
>DATJDT010000181.1:0-1760 GCA_035497275.1 Pedobacter sp. | reverse complement strand
CGCCTACACCTAATCGAATAATTTCGACAAATGAGCCTCGAGGATCTGTATGCTGTATAAATTTGACAGGGAAATAATTTTTTATATCTATGTAACAGCGATAGGTATTGAAAAGATTCAATTCAAAAGTATTGTTTATTGCCGGAATTTCTCCTTTATCCTGATACTGTTCTTTATAACCTTTTAATAATGCAAGCAACTCAGACACTTTAGCTTCAGAAGTATGAGGAACTACATATAGAGATTCATTTTTCCTTTCCTTTATTTTATTAACGATTTCATTAACAAGCTCACCTACATAAATTAGCTTTAAATCTCCGTCAACTTGTATTTGCGGCGTCTCCCCGGTAGCAATCTGATGTGAAAATGTAGCAATTACAGAATTATAATATGGATGCCCAAAAGGTCCAAATACATTCGGTATTACCAACCCTGTAAAAGAGGCATTGGCTTGTGCCGCCCATTGCACTAACATTTCTCTTCCTTCCTTTTTAGATTTTCCGTACAGATTATCTCTTTCCTCCTGAGAAGATGAAGACAACAAGACATGAGCCTTACTTTTTGTACGCTCTAGTGAAGCAATAAGGTTTTTAACTAAGGCTATATTAGTATTATAAATTACTTCCGGATCATTATGACGATTCATAGCAGCAAGATGCACAACAACATCACACTGCGATATAAAAGCATCAAGTTTTTGCTCATCATCAAAAAATTCCCTATTATAATCTATACGCTCAAACTCTTCAGGAAATAACCCAAGTGTATTAAACAAATGAGTACCTACAAATCCTTCCTGCCCTGTAATTCCTACTTTTAGCATTTATTTTTTATTTATGATAATCAATCCTTTTGAAAATAATCTTTATCAAACCTAAATTCATCTTTTACTTCCCCAACAAGGTAATCAGCCATAACCAGCAATTTTGAATTTTCACTTATCGCCTGAATACTGCTTATATAACCTGATGGCACATGAAGTATATCCAATTCTTTAGCGTCTAGAAAGAAGCTATATGGCTCTAACGATTTGGAGGGATTATCCCAATCATCAACTTTAATAAGCTTGATATGGAAAGTTCCCTGCATTGCTGAAAACCAACGCTGCTCTATTTTATGCCCCTGCCATCCTCTTATAAAATTCAAATCTGAATTTTGAATCGTATATATCCTTTTAACTACCGAAGCATCAAAGTCATTATTATACGTTAAAGTACCTCTGGCATCAAAAAACTGACCTCCCTTTATAATTACCGCCTCCATATTATTATCCCGGATATTGAACAATATCTTCCCCAAATATTTCTTTGCGTATCAATGGTAGTTGCATCATTAGCTTTTTCATGCCCTCTACATCCTGCTGTACAGTATTATGCGAATGGTAATCTTCAATTAAGGAAATATCTCTATCTCCCTCAGAAAAATATTGTGCATAATTCAGGCCTCTGTTATCTGCTGGTATCCTATAGAAATCACCCATATCTTCTGCCTTTAGCATTTCTTCCCTGGTACAAAGAGTTTCATATAGTTTTTCACCGTGACGTGTACCTATAATCTTAATCTCATTATCTGCATTACACATTTCTTTCAATGCCTGAGCTAAATCTCCAATTGTACCGGCCGGAGCTTTATTAACAAATAAATCTCCCTGATTACCATGCTCAAATGCAAATAAAACTAATTCTACAGCTTCCTCAAGAGACATTAAAAAACGTGTCATTTTAGGATCAGTAATAGTTATATTATTTCCTTCTTTAATT
>DATJDT010000180.1:0-10437 GCA_035497275.1 Pedobacter sp. | reverse complement strand
GAAAGTACCGAATCCGACGACAGAAACGTCTTCGCCGCTCTTGAGCGTCTTCTGCACGGTCTCGAAGAACGCTTCGAGCGCGCGGGTTGCATCGGCCTTGGTTAATTCGAAACTGTCCTGTAAATATTGTTCAAACTGGCGTAAATCTGTCTCATAAGCCACTAATGTATGGGGTGAGTAACGCTTCTCGTCTTTTAAATAGGTTAAGAAACTGCTAATGAGCATAGGCCTTATCTTCGTGGTAAGTGAATATACAAAAAAAACAATTGATGCAGTTTTTTTGGCAAAAATATTATCAATTAATTACAAATCACTTTGTCAAAGTGTGCAACAAAGTTTGTTCGGTTGTTGTTTAATGCCGCTATAAGATAATCTTTGGATATCCCTGCATTGGCTGTGCATTCAGCTGCATAGGGGCAAAGCTTATGCACGGCCAATGCACAGGATATGCACAGCTGGTGCTGCGCTGTTATAGGCGACGGACGAAGCGGGGACGAAGGAATCCCGAAGGACATCTTGCCGATCGGAAAGTAAAAATCTAAAAACACAAAAAAACCCCGACTAATGTCGAGGTTTCTATATCTATTCATCAATAAGAACTATAAAGTTCCTTCTTGGTTCATGTTCTGAATGTATACAGCGTGTTTAATTTCTGTACGACGAGCAACAGATTTTTTCTCGTATGCCTGACGACTACGTAATTCTCTCAATACACCAGTTTTCTCAAACTTTTTCTTGAAACGTTTTAGCGCTTTATCTAATGATTCGCCGTCTTTAATGTTAATTATAATCATAACGTGAAATACCTCCTCTCGATGTTTTTGGGATTGCAAAGATAGGAAGTATTATTTACTTAAGGAAATTTATTTTACTTATCCTTATTTAGTTAATCGTGCTTAAGAAATTATCAATATCTACTTGTGTTGAAACCGCTACTGGAACATTGATATGTAAGCCACTGCTAATGGTAAAATTACTATAACCAAAATAGATCTTATCGTCCATACCTACCGAGATAATTACCAATTTACCCGTCATCCCAATCGGCATCGAGTTTAAATAAGACTGGTGTTTGTTGATCGATAACTCAAAAGGCAATCCGATTACATTATTAATTGCATCAAAGATTAAATAAGCTCTTTGATCTTTAACACTTGGCAATGCGCCTGTGTAAACGGGACTAGCAGTAATGGTTGTTTTTGGATTCGGATTACTATAAAAGTAATCACAGTTCACCCACCCAAAATTTGGCAAGGAAAATTGATAGTTAGTGGGACTAGTATTCACCCTAGCTTTTTGGTTCAACATCCAGGTACTATCGGAAGCTGTTGTTCCTTTAAATTCGAACAAATCCATCGGTGCTGTACTTAAGGTTGTAGGAACTTTAACGACTACATCTGCCGCAGGATTAAGTTTTAATTGCACACCATTTTGCAAAGCCAAAATCTGGAACTCCCCTCCAGATACTAATAATTGTTTATTTGATTCTGTCATCTTTCCAGAGAGAAGAATATCTCCTTTGGTCATCACTTCCTTTAAGCTCAATTTAATATTACCTGTTACGAGGTTTCCGCTCCCATCTAAAAACGCATTCGCAGGGAAATCAAGTTTTATTCCTTTATTACCGGTAATACTGAAAGGGGTTCCTGCAACACCATTAAATAATTGTGTTGGAACGTTAAATTTGTTATTGAACTCTGTTAAACTTAAAGTTGGTCTTTGAGTTACTACGCCATCTTTTTTACATCCTGTTGAAAAAAGTATAGCTACTGCTGCGATTAAAATTGAATTTTTCATGGTTATATAATTTAAATTGATGCTTACTCTCTTTTGGCTTTTCTGCTTTCGCCTTTATACCATGATATCAAGAGACAGTTAATTTTGTTACCCCCTTTTATTTTTTTGATTTAATGTCGAGTTGAGACCTTTATTGTTAAATGTATTTCCGTATATTTAATTACATAAACCATTTAAGTATAAACTAGTTATCGTTCCAATTTCATAAAAATGAATACCTATCAAAGTCTTTATAAATGGATGCTCATTCCTATGGTATTCATGCAATTCGGAATTTTCAGAGATTATTGGGGAGATTTCACGGATAATGCCTGGTCTGTTCATATCCATTATTGGACAGGCACGGTGTGGTATCTGTACTTGATTATTCAACCATATTATGCAACACATGGGCAAATGGCAAAACATAGAACCAATGGCATTATAGGTATGTTCATTGCAGGTGCAGTTTGCTTTACAGCATTTAGTATGATGCATCGAGATATTACCACAACCGAAAAAGCCGCAGCAATGCCCGAGCGGTTTGGCCCGTTTCAACCTTGGTTCTTTTTTGGAGTTACGGCCGTAGAAATTGTCATGATTACAGCCTTTGGTTATGCCGTAATCAAAAGTATCATTCACCGCAAGCAATTAGAAAATCATGCTTGGTGGCTTATTTCCACTGTATTTATCATTATGATGCCTGCATTGGGCCGAGGAATACAAGGTATACAAATTGCCTTGATGCAGGAGCAATGGCCTAATGTGAATATCATGACTTCTCTTTATCTATCAGAAGTACTGATTTTGATCATGTTATTTTTGGGAGCCTGGAAGTATAATAAGCTGAAGCATCCCGCCACATGGCTTACTGTAGGCGTAAACGTATTTAATCTTTTCTTAGAGCCAATAGGAAGATCCGAGACAGTTCAAACATTTTTAAAGTCAATTATTAAAGGGTAATCAACTACTTCAAGATCTCTCTCGCTATTACAATCTTTTGGATTTCGGAAGTTCCTTCACCAATGGTACACAACTTACTGTCTCGGTAAAACTTCTCAACCGGAAAATCTTTGGTATAACCATAGCCTCCAAAAATCTGTACTGCCTCCGTTGCACATCGAACCGCAACTTCTGAAGCATAGTATTTAGCCATCGCAGATTCTTTGCTCATTGGCAGATGACGGTTTTTTAAATCTGCCGCCTGGCGAATCAATAATTCTGCTGCTTCAATTTCAGTTGCCATATCGGCTAGTTTGAAACTAATAGCTTGGAAGCTTGAAATAGCCACACCAAACTGGTGACGTTCTTTTGAGTAAGCCAAAGCTGCATCATAAGCACCTTTAGCAATACCCAGCGACAGTGCCGCGATAGAAATACGGCCTCCATCTAATACTTTCATCGCTTGCTTAAAGCCATCGCCCTCTGCACCTAAAAGATTAGCTTTCGAAACCCTACAATTATCGAATATCATTTCGGTAGTTTCTGATGCACGCATCCCCAATTTATTCTCTTTTTTGCCAGCCGAAAAACCGGGAGTACCGCGTTCAACCACAATTGCCGAAATTCCTTTCGAGCTTCCCGCCTCACCGGTACGCACCATTACAACGGCCACATCCCCAGATTTACCATGGGTAATCCAATTCTTCGCACCATTGATCACATACTCATCTCCATCTAAAACCGCAGTGGTTGTCATTCTTAGAGCATCCGAACCTGTATTTGCCTCGGTTAGCCCCCAAGCACCTATCCATTCGGCTGTTGCTAATTTAGGCAGCCATCTTTGTTTTTGTTCTTCGTTACCAAAGGCTAGAATATGGCCAGTACATAAAGAGTTATGCGCCGCGAGCGATAAACCAATTGAACCACAAACGCGTGAAACTTCTACAATCACGTCTACATATTCTTGATAGCCAAATCCTGAGCCACCATAATTTTCTGGAACCAAAACTCCCATGAGGCCAAGCTCACCCAATTGCTTAAAGATCTCTATCGGAAAATGTTGCGCCTCATCCCATTCCATTAAATGCTGACGAATATTTTTTTCGGCAAAATCGCTTACCATCTTTCTAATGAGATCCTGATTTTCTGTAGTTTGGAAATTGAAGCCTGCTTGCATATTTGGATTATTTTAAAAAAGAAATTTTGAATTTAAACCTAAAATATAGGGTCTCAATTCAAAATTTCGAAGATTTATATTTGGTTCGGGACAATGATAAGGAAATAATATTACAATGCAAGCATAATAAAATCGCTCGTAAAGTAGAACGATTTGGTATTTGGTTCAATACCTTTATTGATGAAATAACGTTAGCTAAAAAGAAGGAAAAAATAAATGAAAAAAAAATTACTATTTTGACCGATGGATTTTAAAATGGACCAACAAACCTATGGCGACTTAAATGTTTTCGGAGGAAGTGAAAATAATTTTTCGTTGTTTGCTCTTTTTAAAAAGACTAAAACTGTTGGAGGCAGAGCGTTGATAGCGCATTGGATGAGAAACCCATTGAATTCAATCGAAGAGCTCCAAAAAAGAACCGCAGCCATTGCCTACTTCTCCAAATCGGCTGTTGAACTTCAAATAAATCATGATCAGTTTGATTTGATCTTGCATTATGTAAATTATGACCGTGGCTTTTTACGAGGCAACGTACTCGATTCATTTTTCCCTTGGCTTAATAACCGAATTAAATCAAACCAAAACTATTATGTAGTACAGGTGGGAATTAAATATTTATTGGCTTTGCTAAAATATGCCGATCAATTATCTACTTTATATATCACTGTCAATGCCCCTACTCGTTTGCTTGAATTGGCCAATGAAATTCGCACTATCCTAGAAAAACCAGGGATCCACTATGCGGTCTCATTAACTAATAAAACAAAACTTTCCTTTTATCAATTGGGCAAGCTAGATTCATTGGTTCGAAGAGAGAACCGATTGGTGATACTCGAATTCCTTAGCTTATTTTATGAATTGGACCTATTTGAAACAATGGCAAAGGTGGCAAGTGAGCTGGATTTTTGCTTACCAAGCTATGTTGAACATGAAAATGTAGCGGTCTCGATTGAGGGCTTATTTCATCCTGCATTAGCAGCAGCTGTAAAAAACGACCTTAAAATTGATCACCAAAGCAATTTGATCTTTCTAAGTGGCTCCAATATGGCTGGGAAATCATCCTTGTTAAAGTCGACCGGAATAGCGATTTATTTGGCGCATATTGGTTTCCCAGTACCCGCTACCAAAATGCAAACCGTTGTTTTTAATGGCCTAATTACCACGATCAATTTAGCTGATATGATTGAAAATGGGCTTAGCCATTATTATAGTGAAGTAATGAGGGTTAAGAAAATTGCAACGTTATTAACTGAACGAAAGAAGATGTTCATCATTTTAGATGAGCTTTTTAAAGGAACGAATGCAAAAGATGCCTTTGATGCGTCATTGTTAGTGGTTAATGGATTCGCGGTTATACCCGATTCTATATTTATCATCTCTAGCCATATCACAGAACTGGCCGATGAGTTAAAAACCGAAAACATTGTTTTTAAATACTTAGCGCATCTTATTATTGATGAAAAGCCAAAATTTACCTATCAGTTAAAAACTGGTGTGGCCAAGAATGGTATTGGAATGTATTTTATTGAAAAGGAAAACATTTTAGGGTTGTTAGCGGAGGCAAAAAACAAATTGTGCCATAGGTAAACTTAGCCTATGAAGGCTAAAAATCTGCTAAAGAGTAAATATTTGATGAAAAATGACTTAATCTGTCTTTGCCATTTAAAAAACCTAAACTTATTAGAAAAGAATAACCTGCTATGCTAGCACCCAATTGTTCCACAAGCTGTGATGCAGCAACAACCGTACCGCCTGTGGCTAGTAAATCATCATGAATAAGTACCTGCTGTCCCGCTTCGAAGGCATCTTCATGAACTTCCAAGGTTGCACTTCCATATTCAAGGTCATAACTTTGCTTAACGGTTTTGTAAGGTAATTTACCTGCTTTGCGGATTGGTACGAAGGGTACATTTAAGGCCTGTGCCAATGCCAATCCAAATAAAAAACCTCTACTTTCAATACCTGCCACTACATCAATTTTTACTCCCCTTAACTTTAAAGCAAGTGCGTTAGTAATGTCGGCACACAAGGCATGATCTTTTAAGATAGGCGTAATATCTTTAAAAACAATCCCAGGCTTTGGGAAGTTGGGCACATCTCTTAAAGTTGCTTTTATTTTTGCTGTTAACATTAAAATTGTAAATAAGGGGTTAGCTGTTCAATTGTTTGGGAGCTCAAGATAAGTACTTTTTTTAAGTCGGCAATGCTCATATAATCCCCGTGCTGCTTTCTATATTGAATAATCGCATTTATTTGCTTGTATTTTAGGTAGGGATGATTTTTGAGAGCCTCGAAGTCTGCCCTGTTAATATCGATCTTCTTGATAATCGAGGGATCAATTTGAATTTGACTTTTAATTTCCTCAAATTTTAGGCTATCAACGCCATAAACCTCCATTAATTGCTCCTTTTTATAAAAACCTCCCAAACGTTGGCGATAGTTAACAATTCTGCGTGCAAAGGCAGCGCCTACCCCTTTAATCTTATCTAAATTAATTGTATCTGCTGAATTAATTTCTATGATGACCATTTCCTTTTTGGGAAAGCTTTTTGCTTCAAAGTTCCTGTCCTCCTTTTTAAAACGATCAGGTAATTCAATATAGCGCTGTAAACGCTCAAACATTGCAGGAGAAACGGCGTACATCTTCTTCAAATCCTCAGTTTTATAAAATTTCCCTCCTTTATCACGATAATTGATGATAGATTGTGCTTGTTTGGTAGAGAAGCCTAACCTCTTCCAATCTTCCATGCCGATTTGATTGGGATCGAACTTAAATAGCGAAGTTCTAACTTTAAATTCTTTGGAATTAGCATGGTTATATCGACTTGCATTGTTACGATATGTTTTTTCGTTAATGATGCTTAATTCTCGGATGGCCTTAGTTTCAAAACCGGTCATTAACTGTTCCTTAATGAAAAACTTTTCATAAAAATAAGGCGTAACAATTGTTAAGCTAATTAATCCAAACAATACAAGCAGCGCGTTATATTCTCGCTTTGTGAGACTAAAATAAGTAGTTAACCAGTTTTTTATGAGCAAGTGCGGGCTACGTGGTGTAGCATGTTTTTGATGCATAAGAGTTTTGTCATTTAATCTAAAAAACCAATATGATTTCAACTAATACATAGGTACTACAATTTTTTAGCTTATTTTTGAACCTGCTTGCCAATAAAGGTTCCATCTACCAACTAAAAACAAAGATCAACTAGATGAATATCATTACCAAAACAGAGTTTGCAAAAGCCACTAAAATAGACAAATTAGGCGTTCCAGGGCTTGCTGCCCTATTGATGGAAGTCATGAAGCTCAATGATATAAACAAGGTATTTTCCCAAAATGAGCATTTTGCAGGATTAGAATTTGTTGATAAAATTTTAGAAACGATAGGTGTTACGATTGATTTTGACGAGGAAGACCTGAAAAACATTCCTAAAACTGGTGGCTTTATTGCCATTGCCAATCACCCATATGGTGGTGTAGAAGGACTAGCACTAGTTAGATTACTTTGTACGGTGAGACCTGAAGCTAAAGTAATGGTTAATTTTATTTTAAAGAAAATCCCAAATCTTAGCGAATTCTTTGTTGCCGTAAACCCATTTGAAAATGTACAACATTCATCGAGCATAAGTGGTTTAAAGGCGACTTTTGACTTATTGCAAAATGGAATCCCTATTGGTATTTTCCCAGCTGGCGAAGTATCAACATTTAACCTCGATACCCAGGAAGTGACAGATCGCCTATGGCATCCAGTGGTCGGCAAATTAATATCGCGCGCTAAAGTTCCAGTGGTCCCTATTTATTTCCACGGTAATAATGGTGTGTTATTTAATATTTTAAGCTTTATCCATCCAACACTTAGAACGGCGAAATTGCCTTCGGAATTTTTAAATAAACAAGGTTTAAAAATTAAAGTTAGAATAGGGAAGCCAATCAAGATTGAAGATATATCCTATAAAAAAGACACTAATAAGCTGCTTGATTTTTTAAGGGCCCGAACCTATGCTTTGGGAACTAGTCTTGAAGAAGAGAAAAAGCTTTTTAACCCTATCAATCTTTTCAAAAGAAAGAAAAAGCCTGCACAAGTTGTTGATGAAACAGATCGAAACCTGATTGTAAAGGAAGTTGAGCAGCTGTTAGATTTTAAAGTTTGGGAAGAAAAGAATTATGAAGTTTATATTACGCCAACAGCAAACATCCCTCATATTTTAAGAGAAATTGGCAGGTTGCGCGAAATTACTTTTAGGGAAGTTGGTGAAGGGACCAATAAAAAGATAGATTTAGATAATTACGATATTTATTATAACCACTTATTCATTTGGGATAAAGACCTACAGAATATTGTTGGGGCCTATAGAATTGGAAAGGGAGATGAGATTTTAGACACAATGGGCAGAAGAGGATTCTATCTTTCGGAATTGTTCAAGATCAAAGAGCCATTTTATCCAGTTTTAAGACAAGGGATTGAATTGGGAAGATCGTGGATTAGGAAAGAATATCAACTTAAACCATTGCCCTTATTCTTGCTATGGAAAGGCATTTTGAAATACCTGGTTGATAATCCTAAATACCGCTACATGTTTGGTCCGGTAAGTATTAGCAATAGTTTCTCCACCTTCTCTAAGTCATTGATTGTAGACTATATTACTAAAAATCACTTTGATTATGAATTGGCTAGCTACGTGAAGCCTAAAAATAAGTTTAAAGCGGATCTATCTCCTATTGACACGGATTTATTAGTGGAGAGTAGCGAAACGTTAAAAGATTTAGATGGATTAATTGGTGATATTGAAAATTCGCATATTAAAATCCCGGTATTATTACGCCAATATTTAAACTTAAATGCAAAAATTATTTGCTTTAATATAGATCCTAAATTTTCGGATTGTTTGGATGGCTTTTTAGTGGTCGACCTCCAAAAAATCCCAGCAGAGATACTGGAGAAGGTTGGAAAAAACTTTTAATTGTTTAATCCTAGCAGTCCTAGCAAAAAGCGAAACCCCGGTAACCAGCCGGGGTTTCTTGTTATCAACTAACCTAAACTTATTGTCAAATATGAATTTACTTACTTAACCTTACAAAGGTAAGGAGGTGATGTTAAGAGAATATGAAGTGCCTATTATGTAAACATTATTTAATGTGAATAAATTTTCATTAATAAAATGTTAACAATTGCCAAACGCTTAACATAATGATAATATCGATAAATTTCTGTCTACCCTATCTTTGAACTAACAAAAAATTCAGTTTACATGAACAAAGAGAAAGTAAAATCAGCAAGCAAAAAAGCGAAGAAAGAATTAGAAGATAAATTGATAGTAGCATTTACGACAATTGTTGCAGATTATGGTAAAGCCAAGAAATCTAAACCAATCATCGAGAAATTTGCAAAGCTGTTAAGCAAAAAAATTGACTTGAAAGGCCGCACAGAAGTAGTTGCCGTTGAAGTTCCTCCCTTAAAAGAAAAGGCTATCAAAGCAAAATCGACAAAAAAAATTGCAGAAAAGTAAAATAGTCTCAACACAAAAAAGGGTAGTCTTCAAAATGAAGACTACCCTTTTTTGTGAGAAATATCTTGTCTTAGTATTTTGTGTTTTGTGCATCCCAATTAGCCCATCCTGCGGTCCAATCTGTTGTACCAAAAGCACCGCGGTAAGTTACGGCAGTTGCGTTAGGCGTAGCTACAAAAGTTCCAGCTAATGCAGGAGAGCCCGTAGCAGGCAAGAAATTAGGTCCAGTTAAACTAAATGGATTAGTTAATTTTAGGCTCACATTAGCATCTGCGATGATTAAATTTCCATCAGCTAATGCTTTTACTTGCATTTCGGCAGCTGTAAGGGTTGTCGCAGTAACTAAGAAAGGTACGCCAAATGGAGCAACAATATTATTCTTAAACTGCGAATCACCATTTTTATAGAAGTTAGCAGATTTATCAGATTCGATATTTAATCCACCTTTTTGATTTCCCAAAATGATTGAGTTATTAAAGATAAACTTAGCGCCTCTTCTCCATCTATTTCCATAGGCATGACGTGATGCCGTATTTGCAGCATTGTTAGGGCCTATTAAAGTTAAGTTAGACAATTTTGGTTGTGTAATCGGTGTAGCATCCGTTCCATCTTTATCGTTATCGCACTCAATACCATTACCATCATCAGCAGCATCCACAAATTTTGGGTCTCTTAATGCTAAACCAAACTGGAGGCTTCCATTAAATCCAAAGTCAAAGTCAAAATCATCATCCGCAGTTCCGAATGCGATTAAGTTTTTACAATTAACTGTGCCACCAAAAAATTCATACGCATCATCGTTAGCATAAACGGTTTGTACATTTTCAACAATCGTTCCACTACCAACTGCGTAAAAAGTTAAGGCGTTTATTTCACTATCGTTAACACCGATACCTGCATATTCAATACGTACATAACGCAAAGTACCAGAATTATCAGCAGGTACATTGTCTGTCCCATAAGTTAAAGCTACCCCTCCTTCAACTTGTACTGGCGTAGTTCTATTTGTTGGAGCCTTTCCTACTAATATAATAC